>JAJDSZ010000002.1 GCA_022827425.1 Pseudomonadales bacterium
TCGCCATGGCCGACACCGGCGCGGACAACTGGGAGCAACGCACTTATCTCCCCATCTACGAACAGGCCAACTGGTATGCGGACGGGGCGCCCCATACCCTGCCCGACGACTTTTATTCTTCGGAATATTTCATCGACAAGACGATCGAATTCATCGCTTCGAACGAGAGCGGCGACCGGCCGTTTTTCGCCTACATTCCTTTCCAGGCCGTGCATTTTCCCATTCAGGCGCCAAGGGAATATTCAGACAAGTATGCCGGTGTCTACGATGAGGGCTGGACGGTTCTGCGGGAAAAGCGGCGGCGGGCGGCTATTGCCGCCGGGGTGATTCCCGCCGGCTCCGATATGGCGGTGACTCCCGGCACCCGTGACTGGAACGGGATGACGGATGAGCAGAAACGTTATGACGCCCGCCGCATGGAAGTCTATGCCGGCATGGTGGACGCGATGGACGCGCACATCGGGCGCCTGATGTCGTATCTGGAAAGTATCGATGAGTACGACAACACGATTTTCCTATTCACCTCGGACAACGGAGCGGCAAGCACAAGCCTGGTGGATTCCAACGGAAACTCCCCGCTCAACGCATGGTTGGAGCAGGTCGGATATCACACGGACTACGAAACCATGGGGGAGAGAGGATCCTGGATGGCGATCGGTCCGGACAATGCCACGATCGCCAATTCACCATTGATTTATTTCAAGTTTCATGCCAACGAAGGCGGTCTGCGCGTGCCCCTGGTGATTTCGGGTCCGGGCGTAACGCGGCGCGGCGAATTGACCGATGAATTCACGTTCGTGACCGACCTGGCGCCCACTGTTCTCGATCTGGTCGGCATCGAAGATCATCGAGGAAGCTGGAACGGTGAATCGGTCGAGCCCATTGTGGGTTCGAGCCTGGCCGACCATCTGGCGGGAACCGCGGACCGGATCCATCCCCCCTCCGAGCCCATCGGCTACGAACTGGGCGGCAGCAGCGTCCTGTTCAAGGGCGACTACAAGATCGTGATCAATCGATTCGAACGGAACGAGACCGACTGGCGCATGTACGACATCAAGACGGACCCGGGCGAGGTACACGACCTGAAAGACGCGCGGCCGCGGCTGTTCGAAGAAATGCTGGCGGACTACGAAGCCTGGGAAGAGGCCAACAACGTGCTGCCGATGCCCGAGGGCTACAATCGCGGGCGCGCCATTTTCGGAGGCAGTCTCCCAGGAAACCGGCTATTTTCTCAATGAGCGAATGGCGTGCCTGGCGAGGTTCTTCAGTTGCCGGGCGCTTTTGCCGTTGCGGGAATTGACGCGGAGACCGTGCAGGGCGTTGATCAGAACGTCGGCGGCGAGATACTCGTCAACACCCTTCCTCAGCTTGCCCCTGGCCCTTGCCTCGCGCAGCCGCTCGATCAGCGCCTTGCGCATGCGGTTCAGGGAAGCGCGCAGCAGGCGCTTGATTTCGTCATCGTAGTTGACGCTGGAACAAAGCGAATTGACCAGCAGGCAGCCGAGATTGCGCTGTCTGGCCGGCGCGTTGATCACGGTCTGGTTGAAGAATTCGTTGATGGATTGCCAGGTTCCGAGTTCGGGATTTTTCAGCGACGCGCCAACCTGCTCGTCGAGCATCTGGTCATAATGCCGGATGACGATCTTGAAAAAGGTGTTCTTGTCGGTGAATGCGTTGTACAGCGTGCCCCGGTTGATGCCGCAGCAGGCAAGCAGCTTGCTGACGGAGCTCGCCTCGTAACCTTCGCGCCAGAATTGCTCCAGCGCGCCGGCGATCACCTCCTCCTCGTTGTAAGCAACCGGCTTTGTCACGGAACCGCCCTGGCTCAGGCGAGCCGGATATGGTCTTGCAGCGGCATCCTGCAGCGGATGTCGCGCAGGCGGCGCAGGTCCATTTCCGCCAGGGCGACGCCGGGACCCTTGCCGAGTTCGGCGAGGATACCACCCCAGGGGTCGATGATCATGGAATGGCCCCAGGTCTCCCGGTCTGGGCCATGCCGGCCGCCCTGGGCCGCCGCCACGACATAGCACTGGTTCTCGATGGCCCGGGCGCGCAACAGGCTTTCCCAGTGCGCGGCCCCGGTTACCGCGGTGAAGGCTGCGGGAACCGTGACGATCTCGGCGCCGCGGCGGAACAGTTGCCGATAGAGTTCGGGAAAACGCAGGTCATAGCACACGGAAAGCCCGAGCCAGCCGAGTTCGCAGTCCACGCACACCACCTCCGAACCCGCTTCATAGCTGAGCGATTCGGAGTATTGCGCCTGCCGGTCTTCCACCATGACGTCGAACAGATGAATCTTGTCATAGCGGGCGATGAGTTCACCGCTGGCGTCATAGGCCAGACTTGCCGCCCGCACGCGGCCGTCCGCAATCCGAAAGTCGGCATCCCCCTCGCTCCTGCCGGGGCGCGACGATATGGGCGCGGTCCCACCCACCAGAATCAGGCCATGGCGCCGGGCCTGGGCCGCCAGAAACTGCTGGATGGGGCTTCCCCGCGCTCCCTGACATTCGCCGTGATTACGCATGGGTTCGCCTTCCAGGGCGGCGAAAACTTCCGGCAGGAGCACTAAATCCGCACCGCCGGCTGCGGCTTCGGCAATCAGTTCGGCGGCGTCAGCGAGATTCCGCTCCACATCCGGCCCGCTGACCATCTGCACCGCGGCGAGTTTGTGCGTCATCTGATGACAGGCCTCCAGTCCCTGATCAATCGTCGCCAGGCGTGCCGAAGGCCTGCTTGAATTCCGGCTCCAGCCCCTCCCAGGGGCCTTCCAGGGTATAGACGGCGCTGGTGAGGCTGTCCACCTGGTCGCCGAATATCCGGTCGAACAGATAGGCGCCCACCGCCAGAGGCAGATTGCCCGTGATGAGGCCGATCCAGGGAATATTGTCGCTGACCGGCAGGGTGACGGACATTTCGCCGGCGATGGTCTCGTCCCGCAGATTCACCGCGCCGGTGATCTGGTACAGGCTCGACGGACCCAAGATCACCAGTTCGTTCTCGATTTGCGCCAGACCGTTTTCCATGTTGAGGCGACCGGTGATTTCGTCAAAGGCCAGCCCCCGCCGCAGCAAGTCATCGCTCAGCCGCAGCCGGCGCATGATGGCATCGAAATTGATGATGCTGATCAGCTTGAGCGTGCCGCCGCCCGCCGTGGTTTCGAGGAAACGACCGTTTTCCAGCTGTATCCCGATGTTGCCGCTCAATCCGGGGCCGTGAAAAAAGGCCGGCGAGCCGGGCCATTGCAGATCGGTGGCAAATCGGGCGCTTTCGCTTTCCAGGCTCGCGGCAAAGCCGCTGTCCAGCAATACCGCGGCAATATCTTCGGCGATCAACTCGGTGGAGAGTTCCGTGGCGTGATCTTCACCATCGTAGCGCCAGCGCAGCCGCGGGCCTGGGGTTTGCGCCGGGTCCTGTCCTTCTACTTCCTCGACCTCCGGCGCGGGGGCGGTGCGCAGGCCACGGAAATCAAAACTGAGATCGGTGAATTCGGCGCCTGTGGCATCCGGCTCCAGGGTGAAGTTCCAGCCTCCCCAGGGAGTTTCGCCGATGTGAATCTCTTCCGCGCTGAACTGCATTCGCGGCAGGCGCCTTGGGTCCACCCGGGCGAGCAGATCGACCCGGGCCTCCGGCTCAGGGGCCTGGGCCGCCGGTTCGGACGCCTCGGGAACTTCCGCTTCCGCCTCTGCCAGGGTTGAATCTTCGCCCTTGAAACGCAGATGATCGAAATGGGCCCGCAGATATTCATCGGCGGCCAGGGGAATCTCCACACTGCCCCGCGCCGCGTCGCCGGACAACTCCATACGGAAACCGCCGGGAATCGGGTCCATCCGCAAAGCCACGGCTTCGAGTTGCTGGCCGTAGACATCTATCTCGTCGGTGTCCAGTTCCAGCCAGGCGAAGTCCTCATGAAAATCTCCCGATTCGGGCGATGCCGCCGTGATATCGGCGAGCAATCCGGTCCATTCATCCAGCGCGAGACGCTCCAGGTTGCCGGTAATCATCAGACCGCTGCTCGCTTCGGCCTCCACGCGGCGGCCGCCTGTATTGCCGAGACGCACCCGGCCCTGGCGGATTCCCGCCTCCGCAAGGCCCAGGTCAAAGCGCAGCTCGCCACCGAGCGAACCCACCATGCGCCGCTCGCCGTCGAGCTGATCGATTTGCAGGGACAGGGCCAGCGGCTCGCCGGCCTGTTTTGCGAAAGGCTCGGGCAAATCGAGAAACAGGCCCGCCAGGTCGGAGGCCAGCCGCAGGGAAGTGGCGCCTTGCAGGCCCTGGTCGAGATAGAGTTCGGCGGCATACAGAAACGAACCCCGGGTGTTTTCCAGCAGGCCCTTGACCAGCCCGCTCTGGCGCGGCCATTGCAGCAGGTCGCGCCGCTCCGCCCTGCCCCGGGCGACGACAGCGATCCGCTCGATTTCCCCCGCTTCCCCCCGGCTGGAAAGTTCGATGCCCGTATCGCCGCCGAACATTTCGGCGGTGAATTCGCCCTTTTCGATGCCGGTGCGGGTATCGAAGATCAACTCGCCATTGACTCCGGCGAGATCCAGCTCGTACTGGGACACCCACAGCCCGCCATCTCTCAGACCGAGGACAAGCCGGATGTCGGTCTCCGCTTCGGTATCGCCAAGCGGCATCAACACACTGAATCCACCCCGCAACTCGCCGCTTGCGCGCCAGTCGGCCAGCGCGGCGCGCAGGCCGGGCGCGGCGGGAGTGGCTTGCAGCCAGGCGAGGCCGTCCGCCGTTGTGGCGCTTCCCTCGCCGGAGACGGCAAGCAGGCTGACTCCCGAGTTGTCGGTGCGCAACGCGCCGGCAATCACCGGAGCTTCCAGCCCGCGGCTGCCGCCCTCCTCCATGAAGATGTCGATTTCGCTGTCATTGCTATGCACCAGGGCGCGGCGGCTGTGCAATTCCGGCCATTGCGGATCGAACCGCAGCACCCCGTCGCGCCATTGGAAGAAACTCTGGAAAGTCTTCCTGAGCCGATCCGATCCCTGGGTGGTAATGCCCCGGAATATCCCGCCACTGTTGTGCAGGCTGCCTCCGGCGATGGCCTCTTCCAGAAATTCCATGCCGCCGCGCAGACCGTCGCGAATCGACGGTCCGTCGGGCAGAAAGGGCGCGCTGGCGGCGGCGTCCATCTGCAGCACCCCCACCAGCAGATCCAGCTCGCTTTCCCTTTCTTCCCCCCTCGGCTGGTCGAGCCGGGAGTGGAAGCGCACCCGGCTTTCCACGCCGCTGCCGCTCCCCGCAAGCACGCTGCTGCCGATTCGCAGCGCCGCGCCCTGGCTGTAATCCAGCTCGAAATTCACCCGACCGTTCATTTCGTCGTAGGCCCAGGTGTCGTTGTACACGCCGGGGATATTGATGGTGAAGTCGATGGTGTCGAACTCAATCAGGCCGGAAGCGCGGCGGGCGTCAAGGTCGGCGGTCACTTCCAGGTAGCCGTCGAGGCCCGATACGGCGGGCGCATTGCCCAGTGAGGCGACGGCGCTTCGGTCCAGATTTGCCTTGATCCGCAGCTCACCGCCATTCCGCCCCAATGGCGCATGGAGGCTGAGATTTTCCAGCGTGCCGACGGGGCGCAATTGATCGAGTGCATCCCGGGCGGTGTCGGGAAGCAAGTCCAGGGATGCCGCCAGTTCGCCCAGCATGGCAAGGTCCGCCCGGTCCGCGCGCAGGGTCAGGGACATTTCCGGCTGATGGGCCAGATAGAGGTTTGCGGGCTGCCAGCGCTCGCCTTGGTAATCAAAGACAATATCCGCAAGGGCATAATGGGTGATGTCTGCTTCCCGGCGAATCTTCACCGCGCCGGAAAGCGAGTTCAGCGCGGTCAGCCCGCCATTGCCGCCGCCCAGTGCCAGCTCCTCCGCAGTAACGGTGGAGACAATCCGGCTGGGCTCGCCATCGCTGAAATCCACCCAGACATCGCCGCCGCCGTGGAAGGCTTCCAGGCCAATACCGGCCACCTCCTGGCCACTGAAGAGGTAGGAATAATCCGCCTGGGGGACGGCAAGGTGCAGGCTGCCGTCGATAACCGAAAGATTGCCGCCGCGCACCTCCAGGGAAAGCGCGAGCGGCCTGCCCTGCCCTTGCGGGAATACATCCACGTGCAGAAAATGATTGCCGTCGCGGTTCTGGATTCTGGCGGCGCCGTCAGTGAAGCGCAGTTCTTCGCCGGTCCGGGTACGCACGTTGAGCACTACCTCGCGCAAGTCAAGCTGGGCCACATCGAGAAAGGCGCGGTATAGGGTATCGGGATCGATGCCGGCACCGGCTGGCATGGCGATATCCCCGAGCAGCCAGCCGCCGTCGCTGGTCTGGGCGAGTTCCAGTTCCAGGCGCTCCACTACAAACTCTTCCAGCACCCAGCGGCGCTGCAGGATGCTTCGGGCCATGTTCACCACAACCCGGCCGCGATCAAACATCAGGGCGCGGCCTTGCGCTTCGGGCAAGTCGGCGCCCGGGTCCACCTGCATCGACAATCCGTTGACCTCGATGACAGGATTGAATCCGCTGAATCCGCCACTGAGGGATTCCACCTGCACAGGGACGCCGGTAATGGCGTGGATCTGGTTTTCGAAGAAGCCGGAGTAGCCGGCGATGGCGGGCATGAATTGCCTGCCCATGCTGACATAGGCCGCGAGCAGGACCACGGCAAGCAGCAGGAGCAGGCCAAAATGACGGCGCAGCCTGCCCAGCATGGGCCGGGGTTCACGCTCGGGGCTGGCGCGCCGTTGGGTCATGAGTTCAGGTCGAGCGAGCGGGCCAGGCCGCCAAGCAGCAGCCAGGCCAGTGGCCAGAGCAAGGCGCTGCTCATGGCTGGCGCGAGGTAGACCATGCTCGTCCCCCGGGGCAGGTCGAACAGGATTTGCAGCCATTGCAACAGCAGCAGTTGCAGGCCGATGATCACCAGCAGGACGCTGGCCTGCTGAAGCACCGTGTAGAGCCGCAACCGCAGCCGCAGCCGCAGGGTGAGATAAGCCACCAGCGCCAGCCCCAGGGCATGCAGGCCGAACAGCGAGCCGGTCAGCGCGTCCACCATGATGCCCACCAGCCAGGCAACGCCGACGCCGACCCGCTCGGGATGGTTGATCACCCAATACACCAGCACCAGGGCGACCCACTCCGGGCGATAGTACAGCGCCCATTCCGGCACCGGCACAATAGCCAGCAGGGACGCTGCGATGAAAGTCAGGGCAATGAGGCTGTTGAGCAGCGCGGGGCTGGCCATCGGCGGAGACTCAGTTGGCGGAATTCACCGACGCCAGGGAGGATTCTTCTTCAACGCCGGCGGCGTTGTTCACCGCCGCCGCGTAATCCGGATTGGCCGCGTCGAGTACGAGCATGACATGGCGCGTGCTGGAAAACTGCGCCCTGGGCCGGGCCTTGATGTTGGCGTATGGCTGGCCCGGGCTGCGGGATACGCTGATGATTTCCGCCACGGGATAGTTCTTGGGATAGACCAGGCCCATTCCCGAACTGATCAGGGTATCGCCGACTTCCATATCCTGGGTCGGAATGACGAACTCGAGATCGAGCTCGGTGCCGCTGCTCTGGCTGCCCCTTGCCAGGGCGCGTTCGCCATTGCGGCTTACCTCCACGGGCGTAACGTGGCTGGCGTCGGTAATCAGCAGAACCCAGCTGGCAAAGGGCATGACCTGCACCACCTGACCCATGAGGCCATTGGCTTCCAGCACCGCCTGGCCCTCGAACACGCCATCGCGGCTGCCCTTGTTGATCAGGATGCGGCGTGAGTACGGGTCCGGGGAAACATTGATGATTTCGGCCGGCAGCACTTCCTGCTCCAGCATCGCCGAGGCATTCTGCAGGGCCAGCAGGCGGTTGTTTTCCACGCTGAGGCTTTCAGCTAGCAGCAGCCGCTGCTGGGAAAGCAGCAGTTCTTCCCGCAATCTGGCGTTTTCTTCGATCAAGTCGGCCCGGTTGACGAAAATATCGTTGAACGAACTGCCGATACGGGCCGGCGTGTCGGCCAGCCAGTGAAAGGGGGCAGCGGCCACGCCCAGCGCCTGGCGGGCATGCTCCATATAGCCGAAGCGCTGGTCGGCTATCATCAGCAGAATTGAAACCGCGGTAAACAGGATGATTCGGTATTCCTGCCCGGGGTTTCTTGCAAAAGCGGCGGTCTCGATCTCGGCAGCCCTCTCGCCCCAAAGCAATGAGGCTTGCAGCAGACTTATCCGCACAAGTCTAATGCCTTGACGGCTGTAATCACAAGGAATTTGTGCCGCTTGTGCCGCAATTACGTCATTCCGCGCATAGCGAAGCGAAGTCGCGGAATGACGCGGACAGGTCCTACTCCATTCCCAGCCAGTCGGATTCGTACTGGTCCATCATTTCCATGGCCTTGCCGCCGCCGCGGACCACGCAGGTGAGCGGGTCTTCGGCGAGCACCACCGGCAGGCCGGTTTCTTCCGAGATGAGGTAATCCAGGCCTTTCAGCAATGCGCCGCCGCCGGCGAGCACCACGCCGGCCTGGGCGATGTCCGAGGCGAGTTCCGGCGGGGACTGTTCCAGGGCGCTGCGCACCGCCGACACGATCTGCGCCAGCGGCTCCTGCAGGGCGTCCCGGATTTCGTCGCTGCGCAAGGTGAAGGAGCGGGGAATGCCTTCGGCGAGATTGCGCCCGCGAACGTCGATTTCTCGAATGTCCGACTCCGAAGTCATGTAGGCGTAGCCGATTTCCTGCTTGATGCGTTCCGCGGTGGCGGTGCCGATCAGGCTGCTGTAGTTGCGCCGCACGTGGGCGACGATGGAATCGTCGAAGCGGTCGCCGCCCACGAGCACCGATTCGGCGTAGACCACGCCATTGAGGGAAATGATCGCGATTTCCGTGGTGCCGCCACCCACATCCACCACCATGGAGCCACAGGCCTGCTCCACCGGCAAGCCCGCGCCGATGGCCGCCGCCATGGGTTCCTCGATCAACTGGACCTTGCGCGCCCCGGCGCCAAGCACCGATTCGCGAATCGCCCGGCGCTCCACCGGCGTCGCCTTGCAGGGTACGCAGACGAGCACCCTGGGGCTGGGCGGAAAGAAGAAATTCTCATGCACCTTGTTGATGAAGTACTGCAGCATCTTCTCGGTGACCTGGAAGTCGGCGATCACCCCGTCCTTGAGCGGGCGGATGGCCACGATATTGCCCGGGGTGCGGCCAAGCATGAACTTGGCTTCCTTGCCCACCGCGGTGACCGATTTCTGGCCGCCCTGGTCGCGTATCGCCACCACCGAAGGTTCGTCAAGCACGATGCCGTTGTCCCGGGTGTAGATGAGCGTGTTGGCGGTGCCGAGATCGATAGCCAGGTCGTTGGAGAACAATCCTCTGATTTTCTTGAACATGTGACGATTCCAGTACTGCTCCAGCGCGGGCGTGATGACAGCTCCCCGACTGGAAATTTCGCAGATTATGAAGCCTTTTTCGCAAATCTTCCATTGCGCCGGGACAAATCGCAAAGGTAATTGTGAATTTGGGTATAATTCGCGCCCGCGAGGCCAATCTTCCACAGCCATTGAACACTCCCGAAATCGACAAGATTGCCACCCTCGCCAGACTGCGGGTCAGCCCCGGTGAAGCCGGTGAGGTGGCGGCGAGAATCAGCGAAATCCTCGGCCTGATCGACCAGATGCGGGCGGTGGACACCGATGGGGTCGAGCCGCTGGCGCATCCGCTGGACGCGGTGCAGCGCCTGCGCGCCGACGAAGTCAGCGAAACCGACCGCAGGGAAGAACTGCTGGCGCTGGCGCCCGCAAGCCGGGACGGCCTGTTTCTCGTTCCCAAAGTCATCGAATAGCGCAGCCGGCGGGTTTCCGATGTTGCACCTGAGCGTTACCGAGCTGGCGGCCGAGTTGTCTCGCGGCGCATTTTCCAGCGTCGAATTGACCCGCGCCTGCCTCGACAGAATCCGGCGGCGCAATCCGCAACTCAACGCTTTTATCACGGTCAGCGAGGAATCGGCATTGGCCGAGGCCGCCGGGGCGGATCGCGCCCGGGCCAAGGGCGATACGCGGTCATTGCTCGGCATTCCCCTGGCCCACAAGGACATTTTCTGCACCAGGGGGCTGCCCACGACTTGCGGGTCCCGCATGTTGCAGCATTTCCTGCCGCCCTATGACGCCGGCGTGGTGGAAAGGCTGCGGGAGGCCGGCGCGGTGCTGCTGGGCAAGACCAATATGGACGAATTCGCCATGGGTTCATCCAATGAAACGAGTTTCTTTGGCCCGGTGCGCAATCCACACGATCCGGAAAAGGTTCCCGGCGGCTCCTCCGGCGGTTCGGCGGCGGCGGTTGCCGGGGGGCTGTGCCCCATGGCCACCGGCACCGATACCGGCGGTTCCATCCGCCAGCCGGCTTCCTTCTGCGGGATTACCGGATTCAAGCCGAGTTATGGCCGGGTGTCGCGCTGGGGCATGATCGCCTTTGCATCGAGTCTCGATCAGGCGGGAACGCTCACCCGCACCGCCGCGGACGCCGCCCTGATGATGCAGGCCATGGCGGGACTCGACCCGCGGGACTCCACCAGCGTCGACCGGCCAGTGGAGGATTACGTCGGCGAACCCGGTCGCTCCTTGCGGGGCCTCAGGGTGGGTGTCCCATTGCCACATTTCACCGGGGGCCTTGGCGCGGGCGTCGAACAGGGCGTTCGCGCGGCGCTGGGAGAACTGGAGAAAGCCGGCGCGGAACTCATCGATATCGATTTGCCCAACAACCACCTGTCGGTGCCCGCCTATTACGTGGTGGCGCCGGCGGAAGCTTCCGCCAATCTGTCGCGTTTTGACGGCGTGCGCTACGGCTACCGCTGCGAAGACCCAAAGGACCTGGAAGACCTCTACACCCGCACCCGCAGCGAGGGATTCGGCGACGAGGTCAAGCGCCGCATCCTGGTGGGAACCTACGCCCTGTCCGCCGGCTACTACGATGCCTATTACATCAAGGCCCAGCGCATCCGGCGGCTGATCCGGCAGGATTTCGCCAGGGCATTCAACGAGGTGGACGTGATCGCGGGGCCCACCTCGCCCCATGTGGCCTTTGCCCACGGCGCCAAGGCCGACCCGGTGGAAATGTATCTGGAAGACATCTTCACCATCGCCGTCAATCTCGCCGGACTGCCGGCCATTTCGATCCCCGCCGGCTATGATCAGGGTCTGCCTTTCGGGCTGCACATCATCGGCCCGGACTTCAGCGAAGCCCGGGTGCTCGGCATCGCCCGCCAGTTCCAGCAACTGACCGACTGGCACCTGCAACTCCCCCGGGACACCCACCTTCCCCGGCGCGCCCGGGAAGGAGCGAGTTGATCATGGAATGGGAAACCGTCATCGGGCTCGAAGTGCATGTGCAGTTGTCGACCCGCTCGAAACTGTTTTCAGGGACATCCACCGCCTTTGGCGCCGCTCCCAACAGTCAGGCCAATATCTACGATCTGGCCATGCCGGGAACCTTGCCGGTCCTGAATGGCGAAGCCCTGCGCATGGCGGTGCGTTTCGGCCTCGCCATCAACGCCGAGATCAGCAGGAAATCGGTGTTCGACCGCAAGAATTATTTCTATCCGGACCTGCCCAAGGGATACCAGACGAGCCAGTTGGAATTCCCCACCGTGGGTCGGGGCGCCATCGTCATCCATCTCGATGACGGCAGCGAAAAGGAAATCGGCGTCACCAGGGCCCACATGGAAGAGGACGCCGGCAAATCGCTCCACGAGGAATTCGCCACCGACAGCGGCATCGACCTGAACCGCGCGGGCACGCCACTGCTGGAAATCGTGTCGGAACCCGATTTGCGCAGCGCCGGGGAAGCCGTGGCCTACCTGAAGAAACTGCATTCCATCGTGCGCTATCTCGACATTTCCGATGGCGACATGTCCCAGGGTTCCATGCGCTGCGACGCCAATGTATCGATCCGGCGGCCGGGAGCGGAACTCGGCACCCGCACCGAAATCAAGAACGTCAATTCCTTCCGTTTTGTGGAGAAGGCCATCCATTATGAAGTCCGTCGCCAGCAGGACGTGCTGGAGGACGGCGGGACCATCGTGCAGGAAACGCGCCTGTACGACTCGGTTCGCGACGAAACCCGGCCCATGCGCGGCAAGGAAGTCGCCAACGACTATCGATACTTCCCCGAACCGGACCTGCTCCCCGTGGTCATCGACGAGGAACTGATCGAGCAGGTCCGCGCCGGGCTGCCGGAATTGCCCGATGCCCGCAGGCAGCGCTTCCGCGAAGAGTTTGGTTTGTCGGACTATGACGCCGGCGTGCTCACCGCAAGCCGGGAGGCGGCGGACTATTTCGAACAGACAGCCAGCGCCTGCGGTGACGCCAAGCTTGCCGCCAACTGGGTCAGCGTCGAATTGCAGGGCTTGCTGAATCGGGAAAACCTGTCGATTGCCGAGTCTCCCATCAACGCCCCAAGCCTTGCCGGTCTGATCAGCCGCATCAAGGACGGCACCATCTCCGGCAAGATTGCCAAAACGGTTTTCGAGCATCTGGCGGGCGGCGAAACCGACGTTGACGAGCTTATCGAAAGGGAGGGACTGCGCCAGGTCACCGATACCGGGGAAATCGAAAAGCTCGTGGCGCGGGTAATCGCGGAAAACGCTCCCCAGGCACAGCAGTATCGCGATGGCCGTCAGCAGGTGCTTGGCTATCTTGTGGGCCAGGCCATGAAACTTTCCCGGGGCAAGGCCAATCCGGCCCAGGTCAATCAACTCCTGCGCGAGAAGTTGCAGCCATGAGGGAAGGCAAGAAACGCGGCGTCGAGCGCACCCAGATCGCCACCCGCAACGAGCAGTGGTCCGACGAGCGCCTCAAGGGCTATCTCGACTTGCTGCCCCCCGCGGGCATGCCGGGAGATTACGCCATCCTGCTCAAGGCCTACCGCGGCATGACCGCCGAACTTTTCGCCCGCTTCATCCCCTTCTTCATCGAAGCCGGCAAGAACATCAACGTCCAGCTAAGCGACGGCAGCACCTTCCTCGACCACGTCCGCGAACACCGCAAATCCACCGAATACGCAACAATCCTCCAACAGGCAGGCGCCGAAATGGGAAAAGCCGCTTAGGTTTGCGCCATGGTCCCCCCGTCCGACGGGGGGAGTCGGGCTCAGAAATAGATCTCCAGCTTGCCGGAAGTCTCTGAAAATCCGCGGAAATCCCGATCCTGTGTGACAAGCCCGATGCACGAGACTTCAAGCGCGCTCGCAAGCTGGATCGCGTCCGGAGTGCGGAGCCGGGTCACGCCCCGAATCTGCGCCGCCCGGTGTGCGATTGACGGCGTCAAATCGACGACACGCCAATTCGGCGGAGACGTGAGTGCTTCGCGGTACGTGTCGGCAAGCGATTTGTTCCCCTGTCGCAATGGTCCAGTCAAAACCTCGATCAAAGACACCGTGGTAATGACCAACTCGTAGTCCCCGGCTTCCGCTCCGGAAAAGATTTTCTCATACCGGGCGGAAAACTCGGGATGATCTTCGAGGTAGTGGATGATGGGCGCGCTGTCCACGAGAAACCGGCCCCTGCCCGGCAATTCGCAAATGTCGCGCATCACCATCGGCGCTCATTTTCCATGTAATTGGAAACTTCGCCGTATACCCCCCCCGCCGAACCTCGCAGTGAGGTAAGGCGCTTTGCGTCGTTTTGCCGCAGATGCGAAAGGGGAACGATCGCGGCGCAGGGAACACCCCGTTTCCGTATGATGGTAACCAGTCCTTCGGTCTTTGCCCGGTCGAGCAGTTCCGGCAGTTTCTTTCGCGCTTCCTCGGCGCCTGTTTGATGCATTGGGAATATCTTCTGTACTATTCGTACAGTCTACTTCCGCTGGACTGGCTTTTCAACTCCCTGAATTTGCGCTTGAACGGGCGGAATGGCCCCTGCCCGCGATTCCATGCGCCTGGGTGTCCCGGTGCAGCGGAGCCCAATCCCGGAGTGAACTCCTCGAGCCAAAGGTGATGGGATTTGTTGATCTGATAAGATGGGTGTCCCTGTGGGACTTTACCCTCTCGATTCATTGATGATGCTGTCGGCGATGTTGCCGGGGACTTCGGCGTATTTGAGGAACTCCATGGTGAAAGTGGCTCGGCCCTGGGTGGCTGAGCGGAGGTCGGTGGCGTAGCCGAACATTTCGGCGAGAGGGACTTCGGCGGTGATGACCTTGCCCGCGGGGCTGTCGTCCATGCCCTGGACGAGGCCCCGGCGGCGGTTGAGGTCGCCCATGACGTCGCCCATGTAGTCTTCCGGGGTGACGACTTCCACCGCCATCATCGGCTCGAGCAGGGCCGGGTCGGCTTCGAGTGCGCCTTTCCTGAGCGCGAGCGAGCCGGCCATCTTGAAGGCCATTTCGCTGGAGTCCACGTCGTGGAAGGAGCCGTCGTACAGGGTGACTTTCATGGCGAGCAGGGGATAGCCCGCGAGGCAGCCGTTTTTCATCTGTTCCTGGATTCCCTTGTCCACCGCGGGAATGTATTCCCGGGGCACGACGCCGCCGACGATTTCATTGACGAATTCGTAATCCGCGTCCGGGTCGAGTGGTTCGAGCCGCAGCCAGACATGGCCGTACTGGCCGCGCCCGCCGGTCTGCTTGATGTGCTTGCCTTCGATTTCCACCATGCGGCGAATCGTTTCCCGATAGGCGACCTGGGGTTTGCCGATATTCGCTTCCACGCTGAATTCGCGGCGCATGCGATCCACGAGCACGTCGAGATGCAACTCTCCCATGCCGGAGATAATGGTCTGGCCGGATTCCTCGTCCGAGGCCACCCGGAAGGAAGGGTCTTCCTGGGCGAGTTTGCCGAGCGCGGTGCTCATCTTTTCCTGATCGGCCTTGCTCTTGGGCTCCACCGCCACGGAGATGACCGGGTCGGGAAAGTCCATCTTTTCCAGGGTGACGATGCTGCCCGGGGCGCAGAGGGTTTCTCCGGTGGTCACGTCCTTGAGGCCCACGGCGGCGGCTATGTCGCCGGCGCGCACTTCCTTGATTTCCTCGCGGGAATTCGAGTGCATCTGCACCATGCGGCCCACCCGCTCCTTGCGCCGCTTGAGCGGGTTGTAGACGGTGTCGCCGGAATTGAGGCAGCCGGAATAAACCCGAAAAAAGGTCAGCGTGCCCACATAGGGGTCGGTGGCGATCTTGAAGGCGAGCGAGGCGAAGGAGGCGTCGTCGTCCGCCTTGCATTCGATGGGTGTCCCATCGTCGTCAACGCCTTCGATGGCCTTGACTTCGGTGGGCGCCGGCATGTAGTCGATCACCGCGTCGAGCACGGCCTGCACGCCCTTGTTCTTGAAGGCGGAGCCGCACAGCACCGGCACGATTTCATTGTTGATCGTCAAATGGCGAATGGCCGCCATGAGTTCCTTTTCATCGAGGTCGCCTTCTTCGAGGTACTTTTCCATGACCTCCTCATTGGCGTCGGCGGCGGCTTCGAGGAGGTAATCGCGCCATTTGTCGCACAGCTCCCGCAAGTCGGCGGGGATGTCTTCATAGACGAAGGTGGTGCCCTGGTCCTCGGTGTTCCAGACGATGGCCTTCATTTTCACGAGATCCACCACGCCGCTGAAGTTCTCTTCGGCGCCGATGGCGATTTGCAGGGGCACGGCATTGGCGCCGAGGCGGTCCTTCATCTGCTCGACCACGCGCAGGAAGTCGGCGCCGGCCCGGTCCATCTTGTTGACGAAAACCATGCGCGGCACTTCATAGCGGTTGGCCTGGCGCCAGACGGTTTCGGTCTGGGGCTGCACGCCGGACGTGGCGCAGAGCACCACCACAGCGCCGTCTAGCACCCGCAGCGAGCGCTCCACTTCAATGGTGAAATCCACGTGCCCCGGGGTGTCGATGATATTGATGCGGTGCTCGTCGTACTGGCGGTCCATGCCGGTCCAGAAACAGGTGGTGGCGGCGGAAGTGATGGTAATGCCCCGCTCCTGTTCCTGCTCCATCCAGTCCATGATGGCGGCGCCGTCATGGACTTCGCCGATCTTGTGGGAAACGCCGGTATAGAACAGCACCCGCTCGGTGGTGGTGGTCTTGCCCGCGTCCACATGGGCTGCGATGCCAATATTGCGATAACGGCTCAATGGGTGCTTCCTGGCCACGGTTCTGCCCTCTGAAAAACGGATTGAAATGGAAAATCAGAAACGATAATGCGAAAAGGCGCGGTTGGCTTCCGCCATGCGATGCACGTCCTCGCGCTTGCGCACCGCCGAGCCCCTGCCGTCGGCGGCTTCGAGAATCTCGCCCGCAAGGCGCAGGGCCATGGATTTTTCGCCGCGGTTGCGCGAATGCTCCACGAGCCAGCGCATGGCGAGGGCGTTGCGCCGCTCGGCGCGCACTTCCACGGGCACCTGGTAGGTGGCGCCGCCGACCCGGCGGGACTTGACCTCCACCATGGGCGCTATGGCGGCCAGGGCCTTTTCGAATACTTCCAGCGGGGCGCCGCCGGAACGGTCCTTGACCACGTCAAGGGCGCCATAAACGATCTTTTCGGCAACGGACTTCTTGCCGTCCACCATGACGTGATTCATGAATTTGGCCAGCGTCTTGCTGCCGAATTTGGGATCCGGCAAAACTTCGCGCTTTGCCGCGACTCGTCTTCTGGGCATGTTCGACCTCTATGTTGATTCAGGTTGACCCGGGACCATCGCCCGGCCTTACTCGCTATCCCATCCCCGCTCGAAGCAGCGCGGATGATCGGCTCTCCCGCCTGGAATCTTACTTGGGACGCTTGGCGCCGTACTTGGAGCGGCCCTGCTTGCGGTCGGCGACTCCCGAGGTGTCGAGGGCGCCGCGCACGGTGTGGTAGCGCACGCCGGGCAGGTCCTTGACCCGGCCGCCGCGAATCAGCACCACCGAGTGCTCCTGCAGGTTGTGGCCTTCGCCACCGATGTAGGAGGTGACTTCGTAGCCATTCACAAGCCGCACCCGGCAGACCTTGCGCAGGGCCGAATTCGGCTTCTTCGGCGTGGTGGTGTACACCCGGGTGCAGACCCCGCGTTTCTGGGGCGAACCCTGCAGGGCGGGCACGCCGCTCTTGGCGGGCTTGCTCGCTCTGGGCTTGCGGACTAACTGGTTGATTGTCGCCATGTTGGTTCAAGCGCGGCCGCTGGCAAAAACCGGCGAAAGTGTAAAGATCGCTCCCGCCGCCGTCAAGTGCTTCAGGCCTGTGCCTCCTTTTGCATTTCTTCGGTGAATTTGGCTTCGAAATCCTCTTCGATCTCTTCGGCGTAGCCCTTCTTGCGCGCCTCGTGATAGGCAAGGCCGGTGCCCGCCGGGATCAGCCGGCCCACCACGACGTTTTCCTTCAAGCCGCGCAGGAAATCGCGCTTGCCGGTCACCGCCGCTTCGGTGATGACCCGGGTGGTTTCCTGGAAGGACGCCGCGGAAATGAAGGATTCGGTGGCCAGCGAGGCCTTGGTTATGCCGAGCAGCACACGCTCGTAGGCGGCTTCGCGCAGCTCCGGCTCTTCCTCCCGGCCTTCCTCCCAGCCTTCTTCCTTGGCGATTTCGTTGCGCGCCTGGAGTTCCTCGTTGCGCGCGCGCAGTTCCTCGTTGATCTCGAGAATCCGCGTGTATTCGATCTGCTCGCCCCGGATGAGGCTGGTGTCGCCCGGGTCGGAAATCTCCACCTTGCGCAACATCTGCCGCACGATCACTTCGATGTGCTTGTCGTTGATGCGAACGCCCTGCAGGCGATACACGTCCTGGACTTCGTTGACGATGTACTGGGCCAGGGTCTCCACGCCTTTCAGGCGCAGGATATCGTGGGGGGCCGGCGGCCCTTCCGAGACCACCTCGCCTTTCTCGATCTGCTCGCCCTCGAAAACCGTCATGGTGCGCCACTTGGGAATGAGCGCCTCGTAAGGCTGGGCGGGCGCGTCTTCGGCGCTGTCCAGCGGCGTGATGACCAGGCGGCGCTTACCCTTGGTTTCCTTGCCGAAACTGACGGTGCCGGAGATTTCCGCGAGTATCGCGGGCTCTTTCGGCTTGCGCGCCTCGAACAGGTCCGCCACCCGGGGCAGCCCCCCGGTTATGTCCCGGGTCTTGGAGCCTTCCTGGGGCACCCTGGCGATGACATCGCCGATATGCAGGTCGGCGCCGTCGCGCAGGTCGATAATGGCCAGCGAAGGCAGCAGATAATGCGCCGGCACCGTGGTGCCCGGCAGACAGACGGGCTTGCCGTCGGCATCCACCACATTCACCGCCGGACGCAGTTCCTTGGCGGAGGTGGCGCGATCATTGGGGTCGATCACCGACATGCTTGTCAGGCCGGTGATCTCGTCGGTCTGTTCGCGCACGGTGATGCCTTCTTCCACGTGCTCAAAGGCCGCCACGCCGCTCACCTCGGCGATGATCGGGTGGGTGTGGGGGTCCCAGGTGGCGACGATCTGGCCGGCTTCGACTTCGGCATTGCGGCCGACGCCGATGACCGCGCCATAGGGCAGCTTGTAGCGCTCGCGCTCGCGGCCGCTGGTATCGTTGACGATCAGTTCGCCGGACCGCGACACCACCACGAGTTCGCCCCGGGTGTTTTCCACCGTCTTCATGTTGCTCAGGTGGATCGAGCCGGTGGTTCGCACCTGGACCGAGTCGCTGGCGGTGGCCCGGGAGGCGGCGCCGCCGATGTGGAAGGTGCGCATGGTCAACTGGGTGCCGGGCTCGCCGATGGACTGGGCGGCGATTACGCCCACGGCCTCGCCCACGTTGACGAGATGGCCCCGGGCCAGATCGCGGCCGTAGCACTGGCTGCAGATGCCGAAGCGGGTTTCGCAGGTAATCGGCGAGCGCACATGCACCTGATCGACACCGCCGGATTCGAGTCGCTCCACCATGCGTTCGTTGATCATGGTTCCCGCCGCGGCGATGATTTCGCCGGTGCCGGGGTCAATCGCATCGCTGGCCAGGGTTCGGCCGAGCACCCGGTCGCCGAGGGGAGCGATAATGTCGCCACCCTCGATGATCGGCGCCATGGTCAGGCCGTTGCTGGTGCCGCAGTCGGCTTCGGTAATCACCAGATCCTGGGAAATATCCACCAGTCGCCGGGTGAGATAACCCGAGTTGGCGGTCTTCAGCGCGGTGTCCGCGAGTCCCTTGCGCGCGCCGTGGGTGGAAGTGAAGTACTGGGATACATTCAGCCCTTCGCGGAAATTCGCGGTAATCGGCGTTTCGATGATCGAGCCATCGGGCCGCGCCATGAGCCCGCGCATGCCGGCGAGCTGGCGAATCTGGGCCGGCGAGCCCCTGGCGCCGGAATCCGAGTACACATACACCGAATTGAAGGACTCCTGCTCCTCCTCCTCGCCCTCGCGGTTGACCACGACTTCCGTGGACAAGCCCTTCATCATCCTTTGGGCGACGATTTCATTGGCCCGGGACCAGATATCCACCACCTTGTTGTATTTTTCGCCCTGGGTCACCAGGCCGGAGGCGAACTGGTTTTCGATTTCCTCCACCTCGGCGTTGGCCTGACTGATGACTTCCGCCTTGGCATCGGGAATCTCAAAGTCGTTGACGCCGATGGACGAGCCGGAAACCGTGGAGAACTTGTAGCCGGTGTACATGAGCTGGTCGGCGAAGATCACGGTCTCCTTCAGGCCCACGTTGCGATAGCAGACATTGATGATGCGGGAAATCTGCTTTTTCGCCATCTTCTGGTTGACGAGATCAAAGGGCAGGCCTTCGGGAACGATATTGAACAGCAGCACCCGGCCCACGGTGGTGTCGTAGATTCTGGTGCCCGTTTCGATCTCGTCGTTTTCGTTCAGGTTGGAACTGGTAATGCGGGCCTTGATGCGAGCATGCAACTCGACGCTGCCGGTTTCGTAGGCGCGTTGCACCTCCGCGGCGTCCGCGAACACCATGCCCTCGCCCCTGGCGTTGATCTTCTCGCGGGTCATGTAATACAGGCCGAGCACCACATCCTGGGAAGGCACAATGATGGGCTCGCCATTGGCCGGCGCGAGGATGTTGTTGGTGGACATCATCAGGCTGCGGGCTTCGAGCTGCGCCTCCAGCGTCAGCGGTACGTGTACGGCCATCTGGTCGCCGTCGAAGTCGGCGTTGTAGGCGGCGCAGACCAGGGGATGCAACTGGATCGCCTTGCCCTCGATCAGCACCGGTTCGAAAGCCTGGATGCCGAGCCGGTGCAAGGTCGGCGCGCGGTTGAGCAGCACCGGATGTTCGCGGATCACTTCGGCGAGAATATCCCAGACCTCGGCGGTCTCGCGTTCGACCATCTTCTTCGCCGCCTTGATCGTCGTCGCCAGGCCGCGCGCTTCGAGCTTGCCGAAGACGAACGGCTTGAACAGTTCCAGCGCCATTTTCTTGGGCAGGCCGCATTGATGCAGTTTCAGCGCCGGACCCACCACGATTACCGAGCGGCCGGAATAGTCGACGCGCTTGCCGAGCAGATTCTGGCGGAATCGTCCCTGCTTGCCCTTGATCATGTCCGCCAGCGACTTCAGCGGGCGCTTGTTGGAGCCGGTAATGGCGCGGCCGCGGCGGCCGTTGTCGAGCAGCGCGTCGACGGCTTCCTGCAACATGCGCTTTTCGTTGCGCACGATGATGTCGGGGGCGTTCAGGTCGAGCAGGCGCTTGAGCCGGTTATTGCGATTGATGACCCGGCGATACAGGTCGTTCAGGTCCGAGGTGGCGAAACGGCCGCCGTCGAGCGGAACGAGGGGGCGCAGATCGGGCGGCAGCACCGGCAGCACGGTCATGATCATC
>JAJDSZ010000120.1 GCA_022827425.1 Pseudomonadales bacterium
TTCGGCGACACATCCTTGTGCCGCAGGGAAGCTCTGACTTGATCAGAGCTTCCCTAGCTTAGTATGCCCTGTCATTCTGCGCGTAGTCGCAGAATCTCCCGAATATGGCGATTCACTCATACCATGCCATGCCCAGGGAGACCCTGCGACTACGTGCAGAATGACAGCAGCGGGAGCGCCCGGAGCCAAAATGAGAATTGCTGGCTGCGCTCAGATTCGGTTTCTGATTGGCTCGGATTGTTGTATTTTAAATGCCTGATCCGCAAGGGCGGAGGCTGTCATGGGCAAAGCAGATTCCAGTCGGGGCTTGAACCGGCGCGATTTCGTCAAGACCGGGATTGCAGCGGGTATCAGCGTTCAGGCGCTGCCGGTTCTGGCCCATTCGGCGCCGGCCGCCGTTCCCGACCGCTGGGACCACAGCGCCGACATCATCATCGCCGGAGCCGGCACCGCCGGGCTCTCGGCGGCCATCGAAGCCCTGGATCATGGCGCTTCGGTAATTCTCGTCGAGGAAAACTACGACTGCGGCGGCCACGGCATGGTCAGCGGCGGCCGGGTCAATCTCGGCGGCGGCACGAGCCGCCAGCGTGCGCACGGCATCGAGGATTCCGCTGACGCGGTCTTCGAGGACTGGCTGCGCCACGAACCACTCGTGGAACGCTATGCCGATCGGGATCTCGCCCGGGTGTACGCCGATCTCAGCGCCGAAACCTTCGAATGGATGATCGAAAACGGCGTAGTGTTTCAGGATGAAATCCTCGGCGCCGACTCCCGCAACGGCCGCACCCTGCAATGGCCGATCTACGAGGAACTGATCACCTCCTATCCGACCCGGCACGGTTCGGGCCTGCTGCGGGCGCTGGAGAAAAGCGCCCGGGCCAAGGGAGCGCAAATCCTGCTGCTGCACAAGATGAGGGACCTGATCCAGGACCCGGACTCGGGAAGAGTAATCGGCTTCACCGCCCTCCACGAAGGAAGCACGCTATACCTCCGGGGAACCAGGGGCGTGATCCTCGCCACCGGCGGCCACACCAGCAACGTCAATTTCCGGCGCATGTTCGACCCGCGCCTGACCGAAGAGTACCAGGTCGCGGGAGAACCCTGGTCCGCCCAGACCGCCGACGGCGAAATCGCCGCCATGGCCATCGGCGCCTCGCTGTGGGGCACCGCCAGCCAGACCATGGAAGCGGGCGCCTGGATCTCCAAGACCGCCCACATCGGCTGCCAATGGGGCTATTCCAGCCTCTGGTGGCAGCCCGACAGCCCCATATTCGACAAGGCCCGCGCCTCCGGCCTGAGCGATGTCAACTGGCAGAATGTGATTCTGGTGAAACAGAACGGCCGCCGCTTCCACGACGAAACCGGCGGCGGCCACGATTTCTTCGCCGCCGCGCTTTCCTACAGCGGCGACCCGAACAAGAAAAACGGCGGCGGCCCCATCTGGGCCATCTTCGACGCCGATGCCGTGGCGCGGCAGGAATGGGACCCGACGCCTCCCAATGTGGATCCGGCGGGCTACTTCTTCAGCGCCGGCAGCCTCACCGAACTCGCCGGCAAAATCGACAATCCCCACCAGACCATCGCCATGCCCGGCGCCGCACTCGAGGAAACCGTGGCCCGTTACAACAGCTTTGTGGATGCCGGCGTGGACGAGGATTTCGGCAAACGCAATCCCCGCTACAAGATTCAGACCCCGCCTTTCCATGCGGCCTGGTCGACGCCCATCCTGCACGATTCACTTTGCGGACTGCGGGTCGATACCCGCTGCCGCGTCATGAACCTGCGGGGAGAGCCCATTGCGGGGCTCTACGCCGCCGGAGAATCCATGGGCGGCTTCCCCCAGCACGGCCTCGGCCGCTGCGCCCTCTTCGGCCGGGTAGCCGGCCGCGACGCGGCCAGCGCCTGAAACAGTTCGCGGCAGAATGACATGAGTGGCGAAACGCCAGGGCGTGTGGAACTGGGTTAGAATCGAAGCCCGGGAGCGGTTCCCGCGAAAAATTCTCTTGAGGCCTTGCCATGAAAAGATTGCTTGTGTTTGTTATTGCCGTTTCGTTCGGTTTTGGCGCCCGGGCGGAGTTGCGGCTGCATGTGTTCGATTGCGGGCGGCTGGCGTTTCCCGATGTCGGCGCGTTCGGCATCGGCAATGACGACACCGGAGTGCGGGAATTGTTCGTGCCGTGTTATCTCATCGACCACGATGGCGAACTGATGATCTGGGACGCCGGGCTGCCGCTGAGCGAGGTGGGGCCCCGGCGGGAAGACGACAACGCCTGGTACGAGACTTCGATCATCGACCAGTTGGCCGCCATGGATATCGCTCCCGGGGACATCGACTACACCGCCTATTCCCACTTCCACTACGACCATGTGGGCGCCGCCAACGCCTTCGCCAGCGCCACCCTGCTCATCCAGCAGAGCGAATACGAGGCCGCTTTCGAGACTCCGGAGACCAACCCGGTGTTCCGGCCGGAGCTGTATGACCAGCTCGCGGAATCGGACAAGATCATGCTCGACGGAGACCATGACGTGTTCGGCGACGGCAGCGTGATGATCATCTCCGCGCCGGGCCACACTCCCGGCCATCAGGTGCTGAAACTGGAACTCGAAAACTTCGGCCCGCTGGTGCTTTCCGGCGACCTTTACCACTTCGAGGCGAGCCGGCGGCTGCGCGCCACACCGGTTTTCAATACCGACGCCGAGCAGACCCTGGCTTCCATGGACAAGGTGGAAGCGCTGGTGGCTGAGACCGGCGCCACGTTCTGGATCGGGCACAGCCTTGAACTTGCCGAGTCGCTGAACCTGGCGCCCGCCTGGTACGACTGAATCGGACAGTATTCACTTCGCCGCGCCCCCTGCATGCCAACCTGCGTGTAACCCGCAGAATCTCCCTGAAGGAGCCACTGCTTGAATTGCTGCGACTCCACGCGGGATGACGGAAGTTGAATCTCCATGTAAACGCTGTCATTCCTCGAAATTTCTTGAACCCGGCTGCGACAGGAGTAGCATGAGGGCAATGCTAATCAATAGGAGAGATTCCCATGCGCTGCAATCACCCCATTGCAAGGGGCCCTCTGGCGGCGGCTGTCGCCCTGGCCCTGCTGCCCTTGTCGAATGCCTCCCTCGCGCAAGAAGACCAGATTGAGGAGGTGCTCGTCACCGGCTCCTACATCCGCCGCAGCGAAGGCTTTACCCAGGCTTCCCAGGTAACCCAGCTCACCGCGGAAGACCTGGAAGCCGAAGGCACGCTGAACATGGCCGAAGTCGTGCAGAATCTCACTTTCGTGAACGGTTCAAGCTCGGCCATCACCAACACGATTCAGGGAACGGATTCGCGTTCCTCGAATATCGACCTGCGCGGGCTCGGCGCGCGTTCCACCTTGACCTTGCTCGACGGCAAGCGGCTGGTGAACGAAAACGTCAACGCGCTGATTCCCACGATCGCGCTGCAACGCATCGATATCGTCGCCGACGGCGCCGCCGCGTTGTACGGCAACGAGGCG
>JAJDSZ010000065.1 GCA_022827425.1 Pseudomonadales bacterium
GCAACGCGAGACGGGATTGCGGCTGCTCTGGGGCACGGCGAACCTGTTCTCCCATCCGCGTTACATGAACGGCGCCGCGACCAATCCCGATTTCGCCGTCGTCGCGCGAGCCGCGGCCCAGGTCAAGGCGGCGCTCGAGGCAACCGTCGAACTGGGCGGCAGCAACTACGTATTCTGGGGCGGACGCGAAGGCTATGCCTGCCTGCAGAACACCGATACGCGCCGGGAACTCGAGCACATGGCGATTTTCCTGGAAAAAGCCCGCGACTACGGCCGTTCGATCGGTTTCGACGGTACCTTCCTGATCGAACCCAAGCCGATGGAGCCGATGAAGCATCAATACGATTTCGACGCCCTCGCGGGACACCCCTTCGCGCACGATCTGCGCATGGCCGCGGACGCGGGCCTGCTCGGCTCCATCGACGCCAATCGCGGCGACCCGCAAAACGGCTGGGACACCGACCAGTTCCCGCTCGACCTGTACGATTGCGTCCACGGCATGATGGTCGTGCTCGAAGCGGGCGGCCTCGGGCGCGGCGGACTCAATTTCGACGCCAAGATCAAGCGGGAATCCACCGATGTCGAGGACATGTTCATCGCCCACATCGGCGGCATGGACGCATTCGCGCGAGGCCTGCTGATCGCCGACAGCATCCTGGCCGACCCGAAAATGCATTCGCTCAGGCAGGGACGCTACAGCAGCTTCGATTCCGGCGACGGCGAACGCTTCGAAAACCGGGAACTCGATCTGCCGGCGCTGCGGGACATCGCCGCCGCCGCGGGCGAGCTCGACCGGATCAGCGGCAAACAGGAACTGGTGGAAAACCTGATCAACGACCACATCGCCCGCGCCGGCCGCTAACCGCGCCGCCTTCGGAAAAACAGTTTTCACAGTGACTTTTTCGGAGTTAACTCCGAATTGGCTTGACCAACTCGGAATTCATTCCGAATTGGTTCGCATCCCCGCTCACGCAAACTTGATCGGGCAAGGGTAGATTCCGAGCAACTTGTCGCTGGTGAGCAGTGTTATGCCCTCGACCTGCGCCTGCGCGGCTAGCATGCGGTCAAACGGATCTTTGTGTATCGGCGGCAAGGACAGCACGAAAGCGGCGTGGTTCCCGGAAATCGGTAACTCCTCGTATCCATTCTCCAACAGGCCGCGGCGGAGCACATGCGGGTCAACATTGAAGTCATCGCGGCCCAGGCCGCGTTTTATGGCGACTTCCCAGATCGAGGCCGCGCTGAAAATTCTTGTCGTATCGCTAGCCTCGATCAGTTCCCTAGTTTCCGGGCGCAAGCGTTCAGGCGCCGCGGCCGCCAGCAGCAGCAAGTTGGTGTCGATCAAAAGTTTCACGTTTCGCCTTCGAACATCGACTCGATTTCCGAGGCGCCAAGCTTATCGAAGTCTTCGGGTATCTCAAACATTCCGCGCAAAAATCCAACCGGCGTCGGCTCCGGCGCCTCGCCAAGACTGACCACCTTGACCAACGGCTTGCCGGCCCTGGCTATGACAAAAGGCTCTCCCCGGACCGCACTCTCCACAAGCCTGGAAAGCTGAGTCTTCGCCTCGTGCATGTTGACGACACGCATGACGACACTTCCTAATTAGTTTAGTCGCTCTAGTTTAGTTCATAACCAAAAAGAGAGCAACCCGCCAGTAATTCTCATTTTGGCATCGAAGCCCGGATCAATGGGCCCCGCACGATGTAAGGGTCCGTGGGCGGGAGCGCCTTTTCGCGTCGTAGAGGCGGCGCGATACATGGACGTGTAAAGCGGCGCCGATTCGATTCCCGGCACGACAGGATGTCGAGACGGGATTTAGTGAAAAGGCGCTCCCGCCCGCGGACCCGATCAAGGCCACAGACGAGCGGGGCCTCGGTAAAGTCGCGGGCGAGGCATGCCTCGCCCCTACATGTCCGTACCATCTGTCCGTACCATCTTGAAAAACCTTGAAGGCATACTTATATTTGCGTGCCTGAAGCGGGCGCCCGTGTGCGGGGCCGGATGTATCGAGCATGGATCGGACATAGACGGGGAATTGCGAACCAGTGATTGAAATCAGGAATCTGACCAGGAAATTCGATCAGGTCGTCGCGGTGGACGACCTCAGTTTCGAGGTCCGCGAAGGCGAAGTGCTTGGCTTTCTCGGGCCGAACGGCGCCGGCAAGTCGACCACGATGAAAGTCATCACCGGCTTTCTCGCGCCGAGCGCCGGCAGCGTCACCATCGACGGCTTCGATATCGGCAGCAAGCCGCTCGAAGCCAAGGCGCTGATCGGCTATCTGCCGGAAGGCGCGCCTTGCTACGGCGACATGACGACGCTGCAGTTCCTGCGCTTCATCGCGCGCATTCGCGGCTTTCGCGGTGAAGAGGCGGAGCGGCGCATTGCCGGCGTCATGCGCGACGTGGCGCTTGAGGCGGTCACGCACCAGACCATCGAGACCTTGTCCAAGGGTTTCAAGCGGCGGGTGGGGCTGGCCCAGGCGATTCTGCACGACCCCAAGGTGCTGATTCTCGACGAACCCACCGACGGCCTCGACCCGAACCAGAAGAACCAGGTGCGCGAACTGATCCGCAACCTGGCCAGGGACAAGATCGTCGTCGTTTCCACGCACATTCTTGAGGAAGTGACCGCGGTTTGCACCCGGGCCATCATCATCGACGAAGGCAGGATCGTCGCCGACGGCACACCGGCTGAACTCGAAGCGCGTTCGCGCTATCACCATGCGGTTGAAGTGCGCCTTTCCGGCGAACTCGATCTCGCGCAGGAATTGCAGGGCGTGGCGGAAGTCGCCGGCGTCGAACAGGACCGGCTCGACCAGGCGAGTTTCACGATTCTCTCCGCGGGCAAACCGATTTTCGCGCGCGTTTCCGAACTCGCCCAGCAGCGGCAATGGCCCGTCGAGGAGTTCCACGTGCGGCGCGGGCAACTCGAAGACGTGTTCCGCTCCGTCACCGAAGCCGCACAGCAGCAGGAGGCGGCGTGATGCAAAATCTGGGAATCATCTTCCGGCGCGAACTGATGGGCTATTTCGCCACCCCGCTGGCCTATGTGTTCATCGTGATCTTCCTCATTACCAACGGCATCTTCACCTTCGAACTCGGCGGCTTCTACGCCCGGGGCCAGGCCGACCTGATACCTTTCTTCGGCTTCCATCCCTGGCTTTACCTGTTCATGGTGCCCGCCATCGCCATGGCCCTGTGGGCCGACGAGCGCAAGACCGGCACCATCGAACTGTTGCTGACGCTGCCGGTGAAACTGGCGGACGCCGTGCTCGGCAAGTTCCTCGCCGCCTGGGCGCTGACCGGAATCGCCCTGCTGCTGACCTTTCCGATCTGGATCACGGTGAACTATCTCGGCGACCCGGACAACGGCGTGATCGTGGCGAGTTACATCGGAAGCTGGTTCATGGCCGGGGCCTATCTCGCCATCGGCTCGTGCATGTCCGCCTGTACCCGCAATTCGGTGATCGCCTTCATCCTGACAGTCAGCATCTGCTTCCTGTTCGTCATCATGGGCTCGCCGATCCTGCTCGGCGCTTTTCCGGACTGGACGCCCCAGGTAATCGTCGACGCAGTGGCGGCGCTCGGATTCCTGACGCATTTCGATTCGATCTCCAAGGGCGTGCTCGACATCCGGGATGTGCTGTATTTCAGCGTGTTCATCGCCATCTGGCTGCTCGCCAGCGCGATCGTCATCGAAATCAAGAAAGCGAACTAGAAAGGTGGGGATATGACAAGCGGACGCCTGGTATCACTGGTTGGACTCGCGCTGATCGCAGCCGCGCTGCTGTTCGCGGTTGCGGTGATTTCCCTGTTGCCGGGCTGGCGCCTGGACCTGACCGAAGACCGCCTGTTCACTCTGGCTCCCGCGACCCGGGACATCGTCTCGAACCTCGAAACGCCGATTGAACTGACATTCTTTTATTCGGATTCGGCCACGGAAGATGTGCCCCAGATACGCACCTACGCCACCCGCGTGCAGGAACTGCTCGGCGAAATCGTGATCGCGAGCAACGGCCGCCTGACGCTGTCGACCATCGACCCCGAACCGTTTTCCGAAGACGAGGATCTCGCCAACCAGTTCGGCATTCAGCCGGTTCCCGTCACCCAGGGCGGCGAAGCGATCTATTTTGGCATCGTGGCGGCCCAGCCACTGGCCGAAGGCGCGCCGGAAACCCTGCGCGTCTCCGAAACCATGCCCCTGATCCGGCCCGACCAGGAGCCTTTCCTCGAATACGAATTGGTCAAGCTCATCACCCAGGCCGCCAATCCCGAGCGCCAGGTGGTGGCCCTGCTCACCGAACTCGATCTCGACGGCGGCTTCGACCCCGCCAGCAACCAGATGCTCCAGCCCTGGTTCGTCATGGACGTGATCCGGCAGTTGTACGAAGTGCGCCGCATCAGTGCCCTGGACGAGGAAATCGGTGAAGACGTGGACATCGTCATGCTCGTGCATCCGGGGGAACTGTCGCAGCAGATGCTGTACGCGATAGACCAGCACCTGATGCGGGGCGGCGAAGCGATGGTCTTTCTCGATCCCAATGCCGACTCCCTGGTGACGCGCTCGCCCCAGGGCATTCTTGTGCCCGCCGGCATGAGCTCCGACCTGCCCGGCCTGCTGGAAGCCTGGGGCGTGGAGTACGACAGCGGCAAGGTACTGGCCGACAGCGACCTCGCCTTGCGGGTTTCCATGGGGCAGGGCTCGCGCCCGGAACCCCATCTCGGCATGCTTGGCATCCAGCGCGACAATCTCGACGGCGACGACATCATCACCAGCCGGCTGGAAACCATCAATATTTCTTCTGCGGGGGTGATCGCCCAGGCCGGGGGTGCCGGCACCCTGTTCGAGCCGCTGATGCAATCCTCACCCAATTCCATGCTCATGGAAGCCGCGCTGGTGCAAGACCTTGCCGAGCCCGCGGCGCTGTTCGAGAACTTCGCGCCAAGTCCCGAGAGCTATACCCTGGCCGCCAGAATCAGCGGCGTGCTCGATTCGGCTTTCCCCGATGGCCCGCCGCCGCCGGAAGTGGAGGAGGAAGTATCGGACGGGGAAGCGGAAGCCGATACGGAATCGGCCGCAGACGAATCCGAAGCGGAAACCGCCGATACCGATACCGCCACGGATGCCGATTCTGTCGCGGAAACCGAACTCGCAGACACAGATACCGAACCTGTTGAAGTTGAAGAAGCCGCGCCGCATCTGGCCCGGTCCGAGACGCCGGTAAACATCCTGCTGTTCGCCGACACCGACATGATGACGGACCGCATGTGGGTGCAGGTGGCCCGGTTCCTCGGCCAGCGCATTCCCCAACCCTTCGCCGACAACGGTGACCTGATCGTCAATGCCCTGGACAATCTCGCCGGCGGCGCCAGCCTCGCCAGCATCCGCAGCCGGGGAACCTATTCCCGGCCTTTCAGCCGGGTGATCGAGATGCAGCGCGAGGCCGACGACCGGCTGCGCGAGGAAGAGTCGGTGCTGCTCGCCCGGCTGGCGGAAACCGAGGCCGAAATCGCGCGCCTGAGCCAGAATGGGGAAGGCGACCCGCTGGACGTGATCGCCCCGGAAATCCAGGCCGAGATCGACCAGTTCAACCAGGAAATGATCGACACCCGCCGCCGGCTGCGCGATGTGCGGTTCCAGTTGACCGAGGATATCGAGCGGCTGGGCAGCAATCTGCGCTGGATCAACACCCTGCTGATGCCCGCACTGCTCAGCGTCCTGGTGCTCGCCACATTCTTCCTGCGATCCAGAAGGCGCCGCGCTCCCCTGGGCTGAAGCTCCATGTATATGTCATTCTGCGCGAAGCGAAGCGGAGTCGCAGAATGACGGGAGGGGGGCTTCGCTTCGCGCAGAATGACGGGAAGGGGCGGCTCCGCGTGGAATCTCAGGACGCTGATTCCCCCGCGGCGCCGGGTCGGCGGGGCAGCTTCACGGTGACACAGGTTCCCTCGCCGGGTTTGCTGTAGATTTTCAGGCCGCCACCGTGGGCTTCGGCGATCAGGCGGCACAGGTACAGGCCCAGCCCGGTGCCGCCGGTATTGCGCCGCCGGGCGCTGTCGGCGCGATAGAAAGGCTCGGCGATCTGCGCCAGATGCTCCCCGGGAATACCCTCGCCCTGATCGATCACTTCAATCCGCGCCTCCTCCCCCGGAAAGGAAACCTTCACGGTGATCGGATGGTTCTCGCCGTGGCGCACGGCATTGTTGAGCAGATTGGTGAGCAGCAGGCGGATGCGCAGCTTGTCGATGTGAAACTCCTGGTCGGGCCGGGAGGTCTTCACTTCCAGGCTGCCCTGGTATTCGATGTACTGGTCGGTCACCGAGCGCACGAATCCGCCGAGGCGAACCGTTTCGGCCACCAGCACCGAATGTTCCTGATTGAGCCGCTCCGCCTCGATCAGGTCGGCGATGAGCAGATCGATTTCGTTGATGTCCTCCCGCAGTTGCCCGGTTTGTTCGCTGTCATCGAGAAACTCCAGCCGCAGTTTCGCCTTGGCCAGCGGCGAGCGCAATTCGTGGCTGATGGCGAGCAGCAACTGGCGCTTGGCTTCCAGCATGGACTGCAGGGAATCGGCCATGTGATTGATGCTTTCGGTGAGTTCGCCGAGCTCGTCCTGCCGGTCGCTGTCCACGCGAAAACCCAGGTCGCCGTTGCGGATGCGTTCGGCGCCCTGCTTGAGCAGCCGCACCGGCGCCAGCAGCCGGTTCACCATGATGTAATTGAGCAGCAGCACGAAAGCGGCAAGGGCGAATCCGGCATAGAGCACGATATTGTTGGCGCCGGCTTCGGGCACGGCGCGCTGGTAGAGATAGAACTCGTAGCCGCCCCGTTCCACCAGGATAATGTCCTCGCCGCCGATGCGGCGGATTTCCGCATCGGCGCTGAGGGTATGGTCGAATTCCGCCTGGCTTACGTCGATGCGGTCATCGGTGTCGGAACTCCAGCGCATGATGGGACTGCGGATCTGGATGGTCCAGCCGAGCTCCTCGGCGAGCCGCATGGCATTGGCAAGATTGGGCGGCGCGCCGATGCTTTCGATATCGATAATGGAATCGATGTTGCGGGTGAAGAAATCCGGGATGGCGTCGATGGTATTGCCGCTGTTGCTCACCAGTTGCACGGTGCCGGCGATGATGACGATGAACAGCAGCACCGTGGTGCCGAAAATCAGCAGCAGGCGCAGGAACAGCGAGCGGCGGATCGACTGCGCCAGACGGTTCATAGCTGCTTGCCGACAAAGGTGTAGCCGCGCCCCCAGATGGTCTTGATGAAGCGCGGCGTCTTCGAGGTATCGTTGAGCTTGTGGCGCAGGCGGCTCACCAGGGTGTCCACGGCCCGGGAGAACAATTCGGCATTGATGCCCCGCAGCCGGTTCATGAGTTGATCCCGGCTGAAAGTCTTGTTGGGGAACTGCATGAACAGCACCAGCAATTCGTATTCCATGGTGGTGAGGTCGAGCACTTCCCCGTCGAGCTTGACCTCCCGCCGCGAAACATCCACCTCAAGCCCCGCGATCTCCCTGATTTCCCGCAGTTCGTGATCTTCCATGCTGCGGCGCAGGATGTTCTGGATGCGGGCCAGCAGTTCCCGGGGTTCGAATGGCTTGGGCAGGTAATCGTCCGCGCCGAGCTCGAGCCCGGCGATACGGTCGGTGACTTCCGCGTGGGCGGTGAGCATGAGAATCGGCAGATTGCCGTAAATCGCGGATTTGGCGCGGATTTCCCGGCAGACTTCAAAACCGTCCTTGACCGGCAGCATGACGTCGAGAATCAGCAGGTCCGGCTTGAGCCTTTTCAGCAACTCGAAACCCTGGGGCGGCGCCAGCGCCACATGGCATTCCATGCCGTGACGCTCAAGATACTGGGTCAGCAACTGGCCAAGTTTCTCGTCGTCATCCAGGATGAGGATTTTTTTCATGTCAGACTTTGGAAGCCTGCGCCGCAGGCTACCTGCCCCTCCGGGTTCCCGCCGATAGTACGGATTCATCCCCGGCAAATCAATTTGCGCCCGGCTGCGGCGAGTCGAAGCCACAAACTTTATTGGCCGCGCTGCCGACTAATTTGCTGATTCATTGCATACAAGGGAAGCAGTCTGCGGACGCTCCGAATGTCTGATTTATTTTCTCCTCAAGCCTGGGCGGCGCGGGTGCCCCCGTCGCTCAGGCACCTGCTGTTTGCCGACCCCGGCCGCGAATTGCTGCGGCGGGTGGATGCCAGCCTGCTGATTTTCGGCGGGCGGGCGCTGCATGTGGAGAGCGGCAATGCGACCGCTTTCGCCGAGGAGCCGGGGCGGGAAAACAGTCATCCGGGCGCCGTTTCGATTGCCGCCGCCGCCCGCGAACTGCTTGGCGCCGGCAAGGAGCGCTCGATACTGCTGTTGTTGCCGCCGGGAGAATTTGCCGCCACCCGGGCGGAAATGCCGGGAGTCAGCGGCGAGAACCTGCGCTCGGCGGTATTGCTGCAGGCCGAGACTGCCCTGCCCTCGCTGGAAGAACCCCTTGCCCTTGCCGTGCATGGCGAGGAGGACGGCCCTCAGACCGTGCTGTGGATGCGCGCTGCGCGGCTGGATGCCTTGCACCAGGCGTTCGCGGAACAGGGCTTGTTTCTCGTCGCGGTCAAGCCGCGCATCCTGCACAGCCAGTCGCCACGGTCGGGGCTTGTGGACACCGATGGCGCAAGCCTGACTTTTGCCCATTCCATCGGCGGCGCCCTGCGGCAGTGGAAGCATATCGAAGCCGGGGACCTGCGGCAGGAAGAATTCGCCAGCCAATGGGAGGCCGAATTGCGGGCCGCTTCCGGCGGCGATCCGCGGCAGATCGATTCCCTGGCGCGGTATGCCGGAGCGCTCAACCGGGAAGCCCATGTTGATTACAGTTTCTTCCCAGCCGCCGCCCTGGCCGACCGCCGCCGCCGGGAGCAGCGCCGTCTTGCCCTGCGCGGGGCCGCCGCGCTCGGGGTGGTGGCCTTTCTCGCGGCCCTGCCTTTCATTTTCCAGCAGTTCGAGATCAGCAGCCTCAACCGTCAGCTCGATTCCAGACGCGAATTGTCGGCCCCCGCGCGGGTGGACCGGGAAGTCGTGGTGGATTTCGAGGATCGCTGGGGCGCGGTGAACGACTTCCCCGACCAGGCGGTGCGCGCGGCACTGTTCAATCTGCAACTCGTGCTCAGCCCGAACCGGCTGTCGGATCTGGAAATCTCCGAAGGCGTCATTCGCATCCAGGGCGGCAGCGAAGATCCCCAGTCGATCCTGCAAAGGCTGGAACAGGACCCCATGTTCACCGAAGTCGTGTTTTCCCGCGCCACCAGCAACGACCAGTACTACATCGACCTGCGGCTGGCCGACATCAATTTTGAAGCCTACATGGCGCGTTACTTCCCGGAGCGATAGTGGCTGTTTCCACCCGCGAAAGAAACTTGCTGTTACTGCTGGGAGCCGTTGGAGCCGCGTTCCTGACCAGCTACCTCATCCCCGCCATCGGCGCCTGGAACCAGCAGCGCAGCCAACGGATAGAGGCGCTGGAAGTTGCCCTGGAGCAGGAACAGCGGCTGATAGAAAACAGCGCCCGCTGGGCCGAAGACAGGGCAGATGTCGAGTTGCGGGAAACCGAAATGCGGCTCGGCATTTTCTCCGGCGACACGATTCCGCTCATTGAAGCGGCGATCCAGCAGGATCTGTCGCGCTATGCCAGGGAATCCGGCCTGACCGTCAATTCGACCCGGCTCGCGGACCGTCTGGAAACCGAGGGCTGGCTGCTGATCAGCCAGGAAATGTCCTTCCGCACCACGGAAGCCGACCGCACCGTGGCTTTTCTGGAACGCCTCGGAGAGTCCATGCCGCGGCTGCGGGTAACCGATTTCAGCCTGAGCCGCAGCCGCACCCAGTACACCGGCGCCATCACCGTGGTGGGCTTTGCCCGCCCGGCATTCGCTGCGGACTGAGAGGAACCGGAAATGACTTTTACTTCGCTCAATCTGCCGGTCTTCTCACAAGTGCTTGAGCCTGTGGGCATTGCCCCCGAACGCGATTTTGGCGAATCCGGCCAGCTTGTCTGCAACCACCTGCCCGACATCGAGCAGCGGGCGAAAATCCGCTTCATTCTCGGCGAACCGGTGCGTTTCCGCATGGCCCCGGACGACGAGGTGCGGCGCCTGGCGCGGCACTGGCGCGCCGAACTCTCGCCGAAGATCGAAAGCGACGACGAGGAACTGCTCGCCACGGGTTTCGAGGACGACGACGAACTGCTCGACCTTGCCTCGGAAGCGCCGATTATCCGCCTCGTCAACCACCTTTTCGCCCGGGCCCTCGACCTGAATTCCAGCGATATCCATTTCGAGCCCGGCGAAACCAGCCTCGACGTGCGCTGCCGGGTGGACGGCATCATGACCGTGGTAGAGCGCCTGCCGGTGCGTATCCATACCGCGGTGGCGTCCCGGCTCAAGCTGATGGCGCGGCTCGATATCGGCGAAAAGCGCCTGCCCCAGGATGGCCGCATCAATTACCAGCTCGGCAGCCGCCAGCTCGACATGCGCGTCTCCACCCTGCCGGGGGTCCATGGCGAGTCCATCGTCCTGCGCATCCTCGACCGCGGCGACATGGCGGTGGATCTCGCCGAGCTTGGCATGCCCGCCAGGGTGCTGAACGATTACCGATCGGTCATCGGCCAGCCCCACGGCATGGTATTGATCACCGGGCCCACGGGAAGCGGCAAGACCACGACCCTCTACGCCACGCTGGAAAAAATCAGC
>JAJDSZ010000095.1 GCA_022827425.1 Pseudomonadales bacterium
CGCGAGGCGGTTGTGTTCCAAGCCTACCGCCACGCGGCGCGGGTTGCCGAGTTGGCTGGCGTCGACCAGGGCCTGGATTTCGACCAGCAGCGGCCTCGTGCCTTCCCACAAGGCGACCACGAGCGAACCCGGCGCCTCCTCGTCGGCCCGGGCGAGAAAGATCGCGGAAGGATTGCGCACCTCCTTCAGGCCGGTTTCGGTCATGGCGAACACGCCGAGTTCGTTGACCGCGCCGAAGCGGTTCTTGTGCGCGCGCAGGATGCGGTAGCGCGACTCGTTGCCGCCTTCGAGCATGACGAAACAATCGATCATGTGCTCGAGCACCTTGGGCCCGGCGAGATTGCCTTCCTTGGTGACATGGCCGACCAGGAACAGCACCGTATTGTTCTGCTTGGCGTACTGGATGAGGTAAGCCGCGCATTCGCGCACCTGGGTGACGCTGCCCGGCGCGGAAGGAAATTCGGCGCTGTGCATTACCTGGATCGAATCGACGACCAGCAATTCGGGCGCGTGCTGACCGGCGGCCTTCAGAATCCGCTCGACACCGGTTTCCGCCAGCAACTTGAGATTGTCCTGGGGCAATTGCAGCCGATGCGCGCGCATGCCCACCTGCTGCGGCGACTCCTCGCCAGTAACGTAGAGCGCGTGCTTGCCCTGCCCGGCCAGCAGGCACATGACCTGCAACAGCAAGGTGCTCTTGCCGGCGCCGGGATTGCCGCCCACCAGCACCACCGAACCCGGCACCAGGCCGCCGCCGAGCACCCGGTCGAGTTCGGCGATGCCGCCGGAGAAGCGCGGCAGTTCGGCGAGATCGATATCGGCCAGTTGGGTCACTTCGCTTTGCGCGCCGGCATAACCTTGCCCGCGCAATCCCTTGCCGCCCTCGGCCGGGCCGGGATTGAACTGCACCAGGGTATTCCAGGCGTTGCAGGCGCTGCATTGCCCCTGCCACTTGGCGTAGTCGGCGCCGCAGTCACTGCAGACGAAGGCGGTTTTGGCTTTGGCCACGAGGATTCCGTCAGCGATAGCGCTTCTCTACCCGGGCGGTGACGCGGGTAAACAGTTCATAGGCGATGGTACCGGCCCGGGCGGCCACTTCGTCGGCGTCCAGACCATCGCCCCAGAGAATCACTTCGCTGCCGGGGCCGACATCTTCGAGTTCGCCAAGGTCCACGGTAATCATGTCCATGGAAACGCGCCCCGCCAGTTTGCAGCGCGCATATCCGCCGCCGGAGGCCACCAGCACCGGCGTGCCATTGGCCGCCGAGCGCGGGTAGCCGTCGGCATAGCCGATGGAAACCACCCCCATTCGGGTGTCCCGGGGAAAGCGCCAGCTTGCGCCATATCCCACCGCTTCCCCGGCCTTGACTTCGCGCACCGCAAGCAGGCGGGCGCGCAGGGTCATTACCGGCAGCAATCCGAGTTCCGCGGCGCTGCGGCCGGCGACGGACGAACTGCCGTACAGCATGATGCCGGGGCGCACCGTATCGTAATGGGCATCCGGCAGGCACAGAATGCCGGCGGATGAGGACATGCTGCACTCGGGAGGCGCTCCGAGGGCGGCGCCAAGCTCTCGCCGCAAGCGATCGAATGCCAGCAATTGCCGCCGGGTGAAAGCGGCGGAGCCGGCATCATCGAGTGCATCGGCCCAGGCCAGATGGGACATGAGCCGCAGCTTCAGATTGTTGCGCTTCGTCAATTCCCGCGCCGCCGCCAGAATGGCGTCCGCGTCCAGCCCCAGGCGGTTCATGCCGCTGTTGTGTTTCAGCCAGAGCGTCAAGCGTTCATCGCCAGGCGGGGAAAATTCCCGCAGCAGGCGCAACTGACCCGGATCGTGCAATACCGGCTCAAGGCCGTATCTGGCGCAGTCCTCCAGTTCTTCCCGATTGCCGAAGCCGGCGAGACACTGGATCGGCAATTCGCCTTCGACTTCCCGCAAGCGGCGGGCCTCCTCCATGGTGGCCACGGCAAAACCGCGGATGCCGGCATCCGCATCGCGCAAGGCTCTGGCGCATTCGGCCATGCCATGTCCATAGGCGTTGGCCTTGACCACGGCGAGGATGCCCGCCGCGGGGCAGAGTTCGCGCACACGCTGGAGATTATGCCTGAGGGCGGCGAGATCCACCGTGGCCCAGGCTCGCGCCCGGGATTGCCGGGGTTTCGGCCCGGCCTCAGGGATTGGGCGTGTAGCTGGTGGCATATTCCTGCCTGGCCCGGTTCTCGAAGCGGGTGAACTGGTTCAGGAAACTCAGCCGCACGGTGCCGATTTCACCGTTGCGGTGCTTGCCGATAATGACTTCGGCAACGCCCCGGTCCTCTTCCCTGGTGTCCTCTCCCTTGTAGACTTCTTCCCGATAGAGGAAGAGTATCAGGTCGGCATCCTGCTCGATGGCGCCGGATTCCCGCAAGTCCGACATCACGGGCCGCTTGTTCGGCCGCTGCTCAAGGCCGCGATTGAGTTGGGACAGCGCGATCACAGGGCATTCGAATTCCCGCGCCATGAGTTTCATGGAGCGGGAAATCTCCGAGATTTCGCCGACCCGGTTTTCCACCGTGCCTTTCAGATGCATGAGCTGGAGATAATCAACCACGATCAGCCCGAGCCCGCTCTTGTGCTGCTGGCACAGGCGGCGGGCCCGGGCGCGCATATCGTTGGGCGACAGGCCGGCGCTGTCGTCGATGTAGAGCGGCCGGTTCTTGAGCCGCGACATGGCGTTTTTCATTTTCGAGCGATCCCCGGTGGAAATCTTTCCGTCGCGAATACTCTTGTGATTGATTTTCCCCACCGAGGAAATCATGCGGAAAGTCAGGCTCTGGGCCGGCATTTCGAGGCTGAACACGAGTACGGGCTGTTCCTGGTGCAGGATCGCATGTTCCACGGCATTCATGGCGAATGCGGTCTTGCCCATGGACGGGCGCCCGGCAACGACGATCAGATCGGATTTCTGCCAGCCGGAAGTGATCTTGTCCAGATCGAGAAAGCCACTCGGCAGGCCGGTGTATTCACCGCCGGAACTGGCGAGCTGTTCGATTCGCTCGACCGCCCCTTCCAGCAGGGGGTTGAGTGCTTCGGGCCCCTTGTCCTTGGGCCGGTCGTCGGCGATGCTGAAGATCTGCTGCTCGGCGCGGTCGAGAATTTCCTCCACCGGCGCGCCTTCGGTGTTGTAGCTGTTGTCGACGATCTTCTTGCCGGCGCTGATGAGTCGGCGCAGCACGGCCCGATCCCTGACGATCTCGGCGTAGTGACGCAGATTGGCTGTGCCGCGGTTGTTCTCGGAGAGGTCGCTCAGGTAGTCCACGCCCCCCGCACTGTCGAGCTTGCCGTTGGCGGTGAGCGCGTCGATCAGGGCCACCACGTCGATGGGTTTGCCCGCGCCGGACTGTTCTTCCATGATCCGGTAGATTTCCCGGTGTTCCGGGTGGTAGAAGTCCTGAAAACCCAGCACATCGGAAGCTTCGAACCAGGCGTCGTTATAGCCCATGAGGCCGCCGAGCACCGCCTGTTCCGCATCCCGGGAATGGGGCGGAACGCTGAGCGGCGAAGGCTCGTCGTCTCCTGTCATGCCCGAAAATGCCTGTGCCGCTGTGGCCATGAAGAAATATCCGGCGGGTTTAGGCAGAGATGAAGAAAATATTCATATTTTCAATTAGTTACAGAAATTCTGCCGGAATCGCAGACATTCAGTTTACTATAATTTCCCGACGAGTTAAGCCCAACGCCCGTCTTCGCGAAAAACTCTTGTCTCTGCGGAACATTTGTCATATGCTCGGCATATGCCCAACGAGATCGACCATGTCACAAACCGCCAGGATATTCATGAATGGACGCAGTCAGGCAGTGCGTATTCCAAAGGCCCTGGCTTTTGAAGGAGTCAGGGAGTTGAGAGTCAGCCGGGTCGGCGACAAGCTTATCCTCGAGCCCATACGCAAAAGCTGGCTGACGCTGAACAAGGAAACCGATCCGACCGGATGTGATTTCCTGATACACCGTCCCGATCTTTCCGCTCTCGACCCTGACCGGACCAGTTTCAGATGATCTACATGCTGGATACGGATATCTGCAGTTACATCATGCGAGAGCACGCGAATTCGTTATTGCAGACACTGCATGACAAATCCACTGATGGTCACAGTATCTGCATCTCGGTTATCACTTGTCAGGAACTGAAGCTCGGCGCCGAGCGCGCCGGGACGGACAAGTATCACAGCCGCATTGCGGGGTTTTGCGAACGCCTTGATTTCATCGCTGATTGGGGCGCCAAACAGGCGGATTCCTTTGCCCGCATCCACGCCAGACTGCTTGACCGCGGTATGCCCATCGGATTTGCCGACGCCATGATTGCCGCCCATGCCATTTCGCTCAATGCGACCCTGGCAACCAACAACCGGAAACATTTTTCGAGGGTTGAAGGGCTGGATTTTGAGACGTGGAACAATCGTTGAAGCTATCCACGCGAATTCCCTATTCTTCCACTTTGGGCTCTTCGGTTTGCTCCGTCCTAGCCGTTGCCTCTTCTTCGCTGGCGGGCGCATCGTCCGCGGGGGCCTCATCGGAGGCTGCGACATCAGTAGCGGTTTCCACCTGTGCTTCCGCAGCCTCCGCCGGCGCATTGCGGTTGACTACCGCCAGCGCGAAAGTGGCGGTGACCTCAAAACCGAGATCGGCGGTGACTTCGTAGTCGCCGCATTGTCGAATCGACCCGCCGGGCAGAATGATTTCTGACTTGGCCAGGTCGCTGCCGGCCTTCTCGTTCACGGCATCGGCGACTTCCCGGGAGCTTACCGAACCGAACAGGCGACCTTCGTCGCTGGCGTTGACTTCGAGGGAAATCGCCAGATCAGCCAGTTTTTCCGCCCGCTCCCGGGCGTGGGCGATCTTCTCGTTGTGGGCGGCAAGCAGTTCCGTGCGGCGCTGCTCGAACTCCTCGATATTCCGTCTGGTTGCCGGCACCGCCTTGCCCTTGGGGAACAGGAAGTTCCTGGCAAATCCGGAACGGACATTGACGGCTTCGCCGATATCGCCGAGTTTGGCGATTTTTTCCAGCAGGATAACGTTCATAACAAATTCCTCCGTACCGGTCGCTCAGGTGTTTTTCTGCAAGCGCGCGCGAAAGTCATACCAACTGTCGATGATCGCCGCCAGCACCAGCACATACATCATGGCGGGGAAAATCAGCAACATGTACATCGCCACCAACCACAGGGCCGATGCCTTCTTCCAGGCCACCAGCGAATGGGCCAGGGCCAGACCCGCCAGCGCCAATGGCCAGGCCAGATAAAAAATCCACGCATCCAGCAGCGCGTCCACCACGCTGAGCAGCACGATCGGCGCCACCAGCGCCAGCGCCGCCGGCTGGCTCAGGCGAAACGCGTGAAACTCCCGCTGAAAACCACCCGGGTTTACCAGCATCGCCTGCATCGAGCGGCCCAGCATCAGCAACACCACCGACAGGGCCATGTAGCATACGGCCGACAGGGTCGTCATCAACTCCCGCAGCGCTTCCAGCGAGATGCCTTCGAGGTTGTTCGCCGCGGCGTACAGGCCGAATTGCTCAAAGGCGAGATCGAGCACCGCCGGCTGGGCCCGCAGAAAAATCTCGAACATGGCGCCGACTGCGATCGATACCAGCGCAACGCTCTGCCAGGAGTCCGTGGAGCGCAGCACCGCGGCCAGCGCAAACACGCCTGCCAGCATGAGCAAGGGCATTGCATTGCCCTGCAACAACCAGAAACCGGCGGGCAGCAGCGCCCAGAGCAGCAGGAACGAACCCGCCTGGGCACCCATTCGCAGGATGACCATGGCCACCAGCATGGGCGCCAGCAAGTTCACAACCGGCGGCAGCCCCAGCAGCACGATGGCCGTCGCCGCCTGCCTGCGTCCCGCCATCACATATTCGGCAAGGGCGCGCAGCATGGCCGGTCAAACCTGATGGCTGTCCGTATAGGGAATCAGCGCCAGGAACCGCGCCCGCTTTACCGCCGTCGCCAACTGGCGCTGATACCGCGCCTTGGTGCCGGTTATGCGGCTGGGAATGATTTTCCCGGTTTCGGAGATATAGGCTTTCAAGGTTTCCAGATCCTTGTAATCGATCTCCTTCGTGCCTTCGGCCGTGAATTTGCAAAACTTGCGCCGCCGGAAATATCGACTCATGGTGCTGTTTCCTGCCTGTTGGGCTGTTTACCCGGTGCAATCATTCGGATGCGGTTTCGGCTTCAGGCTTCGCTTCTGCTTCTGCTTCAGGAACAGCGTCCGGTTCAGCTTGCGCCGCTTCTTGTTCCGCCTCGCCGGAATCGACCGGCTGCGCTTCGGATTCCTGCACGGATTCCGGTTTTTCTTCAGCGGCATCCTCAGCGGCCTTTTCCGCTTCCTTTTCCTGCCGCGCGGCAAGTTCCTGATCGCGCTGCTTGCGCCGCTGCTCGGCCCTGGCCTTGCGTTCACGGGACTCGCGCTCGCCCTTGAGGATGAGCGATTCCCCGGTGACCGCTTCGCGCCGCTTGATGAACAGGTCTCGAATGACCGCATCGTTGTAACGGAACAGGGTGCCGAGTTCGTCCAGCGCTTCCTGGCCACACTCGATATTCATCAGGATGTAGTGGGCCTTGTGAATCTTGTTGATGGGATAGGCCAGTTGGCGTCGCCCCCAGTCCTCCGTGCGATGCACCGCGCCACCGCTGTCGGTGATGAGCTGGGCGTAGCGCTCCACCATGCCGGGCACCTGGGCCGACTGGTCCGGATGCACCAGGAATACGACTTCGTAGTGTCTCATTGAGACTCCTCTCGGTTTACGCCTTCCGTCTGACGGGCGCCGCCGCGGTAAGGCAAGGAGTTGGTCTGTGGCGCGAAGCACTGCTTCGGCGCAAAGAGGCGCGATTCTAGAGAAAGCGCCGGGCTATTGCAAACGCGATCTCATCATTCGCGCGTTTCTTTCCGTCATTCTGCGCTGAGCGAAGCCCCTTCCCGTCATTCTGCGTGGAGCGAAGCGTAGTCGCAGAATCTCTTTCAGTGGCCACGCAATGAGATTCTGCGACTACGCGCAAAATGACGGAAGGGCCGGGGGTTATCGGCTGCGACGCTGGCGGACCACTTCGAACAGGCAGACGCCGGCGGCGACGGAGACATTGAGGCTGGCCATGGCGTCGGCCATGGGGATGGCCAGGAGATAATCGCATTTTTCCTTCACCAGGCGGCGGATACCCTTGCCTTCGGCGCCAAGCACGAGAGCGATGGGGCCGCTCAGGTCCTTCTCGAACAGGCTGGCGGGAGCGCCGCCGTCGGCGCCCGCGACCCAGATTCCGGCTTGCTTGAGCTGATCGACAAAGCGCGCCAGATTGCTCGCGGTCACCAGCGGCAGGGTTTCGGCGGCGCCGCTGGCCACCTTGCGCACGGTGGCGTTGAGCCGGGCCGAGGCGTTGGCGGGTATGACCACGGCATCGGCGCCCGCGGCCGCCGCGCTGCGCATGCAGGCGCCGAGATTGTGCGGGTCGGTCACAGAATCGAGGATCAGCAGGAGAGCGTCCCCGCCCTTTGCCGCGAGCAGCGCAAGCAGCCCGCGTTCGTCCAGGGAAACCGCCACCGCTTCCCCTGCCAGCATAGCGACTACCCCCTGGTGCGCGCCGTTCGCCAAGCGGTCGAGTTCGCTCCGGTCGACTTCCTTGCAGGAAACGCCCCGGCGCTTCGCTTCCTCGCGCAGGGAATTGAGACGGCGGTCCTTGCGGCGGGCCTGTACGAGCAGTTCCCGCACCCGGGACGGATTGCGCCGCAGCACTTCTCCCGCCGCGTGAAGGCCGAAAACCTGGCTAGGAGCCTGCGCCATAGGAATTCACGGCTGCAAATCCGCTCTCATCCACGTCCCCGGCCGCTCGATTTCGTTGCATATCCACCAATATTCGCCTCAATCGACCGGCCGGGGGCGCGGCGATAGCGAATTTTCGCTTTCGCGAATTCCTACGGCGCAGGCTCCTAGTGCGCTGTTCCATGAGTTCGCCGCATTTCAGCGTCGCCGTCCCCGACCCGTTGCGGCTCCGCGCCTGCCGCGACCGCGAAACGCTCCACGCCCATCACCGCGTCTGCTTTTGCGGCGCCGGGGCGTGACGGAATCGCCGGCGGCGGGTGGCTCGCTGGCGCCGGACAGCCGCAACTCGATTTTCTGCTCTTCCGGAATCACGCTGATGAGTTGCACCCGCAGCGTATCGCCAAGACGGAAAACCGATCCCCGGTTTTCGCCTTCAAGAAAATGCTGTACCGGATCGTGGTGAAAATAGTCGTCGCCAAGCATGCTGATATGGACCAGGCCGTCCATATGGAAACCCACAATTTGCACGAACAGCCCAAAGCCGGTCACGGCGCTGATGACGCCGTCGAAATCGTCGCCTACATGCTGGCGCAGGTACTCGCATTTGAGCCAGTTGACCGACAGGTAACCGGCGGTATCGGCGCGCCGCTCGGCGGCTGAGCAGCTTTCGCCCAGCTCTTCCATGGCGAGTGTGTTGTAGGGGTAGGCCTTCCCCCGGGAAAGCTTGCCGGCGCCCGCTGTCGCGCGGGCCGCGGGGTGGCCCCGCCGGCGGATCAGATAACGAATGGCACGATGCGCGAGCAGGTCCGGATAGCGGCGGATCGGCGAGGTGAAATGCGCGTAGCGCGGGAAATTGAGGCCAAAATGACCGATGTTCTCCGGCTGGTATCTGGCCTGGGACAGGGATCGGATCAACAACCCCTGCAGGAGTTCCCGGTCGGGGCGTTCGGCGCACTGCCGCAGCAACTTTCGATAGTGGGCGGGGCGCGGCTCGGACCCGCCCCCGAGGCTCAGGCCAAGTCCGCGCAGGTATTCCCGCAAGTCGGCGAGTTTCTCCGGGTCCGGCCCCTGGTGAACCCGAAACAGCACGGGCAGCCCGGATTCCTGCAACATCCGCGCCGCCGCCACATTGGCGCAGAGCATGAACTCCTCGATCAGGCGATGGGCGTCATTGCGGTCAACCGGGACGATTTCGCGCACTTCCCCTCGTTGGTCGAGGACGATGCGGGTTTCGACGGTTTCGAATTCGATGGAGCCTGCATCCCCCCGCCGCCGGTGCAGGAGCCTGAACAATTCATGCAGGTCGGCAAGATGTCCGGCCAGCGGCGCGAGGCGGGAAGCAAGTCGCGATGTACTCTTGCCTTCGCCGGCAGTGTCCGGCGGCGATACGAGTTCGGCGACTTCGGTATAGGTGAGGCGGGCGTGGGAATGAATCACGGCCTCGTGAAAACGGTAATCGCGCATCGCGCCGGCGGCGTCCATGCGCATTTCACAGACAAGGGCGAGGCGGTCCACCCGGGGTTTCAGCGAACACAACTCGTTGGACAGCTCCTCCGGCAACATGGGAATGACGTATTCGGGAAAATACGCCGAGGCGCCGCGTTCCCGCGCCTCGAGATCAAGCGCGCTGCCCGGGGAAACATAATGGGACACATCGGCGATCGCCACGAAAAGGGTCCATTCCCCCGCCGTTTCGCGACGCGCGAAGACCGCATCGTCAAAGTCCCTGGCGTCCTCCCCATCGATGGTGACCAAAGGCAATCCCCGCAGATCGAGCCGCTGCCCGATCTCCCCGGGTTTCACCCGCTTGCCAAACCGCTGCGCCTCGCGCCGGACCGCCTCGGGCCAGACCAGCGGCAGCCCATGGCCGAGCACGGCCGCCCTGAGATCCGGGCGCAGTTCATCAAGCGCTTTGGCGGTAGCGTCCATCCATTACCTTGGCGTTTTGCCCGGAGTCGAAACGGCGCGGGAAGGGGAAAGAATTCATGGGGCGGGCGAATTATACACTCAACTCCAATTCGCCACTCGATACCCAGTCGCGGAACAGCAATTCTCATTTTGGCGCTCCAATCTTCCTGTCATTCCGCGCGAAGCGAAGCGTAGTCGCAGAATCTCTCGCAGTGGCCACCCAGTGAGATCCTGCGACTGCGCGCAGGATGACTGATGTGAGCGCGTCTATTGCCATAATGAGAATTGCTGGTCGCGGAAAGAACTGATTTCGGGGTGCCGTGGGCCGTGGCCGGGAGTCCCCATAACGACAATTGACAGGAATCGGCCTGCTCGTTAGAGTGGCGTCCCCGTGCCGGCGGTCTCCGGCGCCGCATTCCGCACCCCTGTGCCCAGGTGGTGAAATTGGTAGACACGCTAGCTTCAGGTGCTAGTGATCGAAAGGTCGTGGAGGTTCGAGTCCTCTCCTGGGCACCAAATCCCCCTGCGCACACCCCGCCATAGAACGACAGAAATATAATACAATACAACACGTTATAGGATTTTTTCCTGTTGCGTCCTTCGCGCGCATACGCTAGAATTTGAGTCCGAGTGTTGGACAAAAAAGGGGAAAAAAAATGAGGGGCAAGTTGTGGGGCAAGGAAAACTGACGGTCAAGAAAGTCCGGGCGATCCGCATGCCGGGCCTGTACGGTGACGGCAATACGCTCTTCCTGCGGGTCGCCCCGGGCGGCTCGAAACAATGGGTGCAGCGCCTGGTCATTCACGGCCGGCGCCGCGACATCGGTCTTGGCGGATGCAACTGGGTCACGCTCGCCGAGGCGCGCGAGGCCGCCTGGGAAAACCGCCGCGTCGCGCGGCGGGGAGGAGACCCCCTGGAAGCGAAACGCAAGTCGAAGATTCCGCTGTTCCGCGAAGCGGCCCAGCAGACCTTCGAAACCCTGCGGCCGAGATGGCGCAACGAAAAGGTGGCGTCGAACTGGATGCAGCAACTGGAGCGCCATGCGTTCAAGCGGCTGGGCGACCTGCCCGTGGACCGGATCGGCCGGGAGGACGTGCTGGCCGTCCTGACGCCGATCTGGAGCACGAAGCCGGAAACGGCCCGGCGCGTACGGCGCTGCATCAAGGCTACCTTGCAGTGGTGCCAGGCCCACGGCCTGATCGATGTCAACTACGCCGGCGAGGCCATCGACGGCGCCCTGCCGCGCATGGCCGCCGTGAAGGCGCATCTGCGGGCCTTGCCGTACCGGGAACTGCCCGCGGCGCTACAGTCGATCGAGGCCTCTGGCGCGACTTCTTCGGCCAGGCTGGCGCTACGCTTTCTGATCCTGACGGCCGCGCGTTCCGGCGAGGTGCGCGGCGCGACCTGGACCGAGATTGATATCAAGGCCCGCGTCTGGCGCATACCGGGCGAGCGCATGAAGGCCGGGGCCGAACATCGCGTTCCGCTGACGGACTCCGCTCTTGAAGTGCTGGAGCGAGCCCGGAATCTCGGCGAGGGAAGCGACTTCGTCTTCCCTTCCCCGCAACGCCGCGGCAGCGTACTGTCCGACGCCACACTCACCAAGGCGCTGCGCAGTTTGGGTTTGGCCGGACAAGCCACCGTGCATGGATTCCGCTCCTCCTTCCGCGACTGGTGCGCGGATACCGGCAAGCCGCGGGAGCTTGCCGAGGCCGCGCTCGCGCATGCGGTGGGCGGTGTCGAGGGAGCGTATTTCAGATCCGACCTGTTCGAGCGGCGGCGGGAATTGATGGATGACTGGGCGGAGTATCTCGCACCGAAAGACGAACCAACGGGCTGAGTAACCGCGTCACCGCGGAGAACACGCTTGACGGTCGGGGGACAAACCGGAGACGTTCTTGAATTTGGCACCGCGCAAGTACAAGTATGCGTAGGTTCAAATACTTGTGAGAATGGGTCGGCGACTTTCCAATAACAGCCTTCCCCCGCGATGGCGGTTTGACGAACGCCTCAACTATTAACGCTGAAGTAACCATCCTCAGCGATTCCATCTGGTATGTGGCCAGATGTCGTGAAATCAGCGAACGGCCACTCCCGAATCGTCGGGGGCAACCAAGTTACCCCCCCCCCCCCCTGTTTTTATGATTGGAGAAACTCCGTTTTTCAGGGACTGTTTACCGTGCGGCGTCTCTGGGATTTTTTCACACATAATGCGCTCTTTTTCGAGTTATACTGTACGGGTCTGCGATTGTACAACTTCTAATCCACAATTTCATCGCTCGCTTTCTACATACTCTCATGCCGGACAAATCTTCCACGCACGGCGAGGCTTGGACTCTCCTTCGCGACCTGATTGCCACTTCCCCCGGGCGCTGTGCCTTGGTGATGTTGCTGTTGTTGACCTCAAGTGTAACCGAGGCATTCGGTCTGCTTATGATCGTCCCATTGCTGCAAGCGGCGGGGCTGACCGGACCCGATGGGGACGCCATCCCGATCGTCGAAACAGTCACTCAAATTGCGGTGTCGCTTGGAGTTCCGCTCAACCTGCCTGGCGTGCTGGCCGTGTTTCTGGCGCTGGCGGCGGTCCGCTCCGTCGCCGCTTGGGCTCGCGGTATGCTGACCACCCGGCTGACGCTGGAGTTTGTGGACAGAATCCGCGGCGACCTGTACGCGGCAGTTGCCAGAGCCGCCTGGGGTCAATTGCTGGGGCGGCGCAGATCCGATATTCAACACCTGCTGACCGACAGCGTGGGACGCGTCGGCAACGCGGCTTTTCAACTGCTGCAACTGGCGGTCGGCGCCACTTTGGCGTCGGTTCAGTTTGCGGTCGCCCTGGCCGTGTCGCCGGCGGTGGCCGCGGTTGCCGCCATGGCGGGCCTGGCCCTGGCGGCGGCAAGTCGTCCCCTGCTGCGCCGGTCACACTCGCTGGGGCGGCAGCTCACCCGCAGCGGCCTCGTTCTGCGCGGCTATTCCACCGATTTCCTGGATGGGCTGAAACTCGCCAAAAGCCAGAACGCCGAGGTGGCGCACATCGAACGTTTTCAAAGACAGACCGCGGATGTGCGTGAACGGCAAATTGCTTTCGCCACCCTCAGCGCCGCCACGCGGGCCGCGCTGCAATTCGCCGCGGCCGCCGCGTTGGCGGGATTGGTCTGGTACTCAATTGCCAGCACCCGTCTCACGTTGCCAGAATTGGCGCTGCTCGCTCTGGTTTTCGCCAGGGTCGTCCCCACCGCGTTGAACTTGTTGCAATGGGCGCAAACCTTCGTCAACGCGTTGCCCGCCTATGCCGCGGTCACCGCCATGAGAGAGGAATTGGAAGCGGCGGCGGAACCCATGGACGCGGATGAAGCAGCGCTGACATCAGGCAAGGACATCGAGGCGCGCGACCTCGGCTTCGACTATCCGGATTCCTCGGCAAGCGCGCTGTCCGGTATTTCCTTTCGCATTGCGGCGAATGGAATCTTCGCCATCACCGGTCCTTCCGGTTCCGGCAAGACAACGTTGGCGGACCTCATCCTCGGCCTGATCGAGCCGACCCGCGGCTGTATCCTGGTGGATGGCGTTCCTCTGCGCGGACCGTTTCTGCGCCGCTGGAGGCGCTCGACCGCCTATGTCCCGCAGGAACCGTTCCTGCTCCACGAAAGCATACGCGCAAACCTTGCCTGGGCTCACCCGGACGCGACGGAGACTGAAATGCGTGAGGCTCTGCGGCTCGCCTCGGCGGACTTTGTCGAGGCACTGGATCGCGGGCTGGACACGGTGGTCGGTGACCGCGGCAACCGGCTTTCCGGTGGTGAACGGCAGCGGATCGCTCTGGCCGCCGCGCTGTTGCGCAAGCCTGCGTTGCTCGTGCTAGACGAACCTACCGGCCAACTGGACTCCGGCAACGAAGGCCGCGTGATTGAAACGCTGCGCCGCCTGCGTGGGCACACCACAATAGTGGTTGTCACCCATGGTGACTCCC
>JAJDSZ010000047.1 GCA_022827425.1 Pseudomonadales bacterium
GTCGCGTTTGGACCCGGCGCCCGAAAACACCTCGTCCAGACTTTCAACCGCCTGCCGCTTCCAGGCGCTGACCTGATTCGGGTGAACCTCGTAACGCGATGCGATCGCTTGCACCGTGTCGCGTTCGCGCAACGCTTCCAGCGCCACGCGCTTCTTGAAATCCGCCGTGAAACGGCGTCTCTTCCCGGCCATGCCCATGCCTCCCGTCGGCATTGGAGCACACCTTAAGGAACTGTCCAAAAAAGTGGGACCACCTCAGCGGAAAGCACTTCTAATGCCACACTCTTCCTTATCAGTCACTTAGTTTGTCCTGTTGTCTGTTATCAGCGCTGTTTGAAGCTGCCGACCGTGGGCTGTTTCCTTCACATAGCCGAAATTCCTTTCATTACCGCTGCATTTCGCCGTTGGCCTGGATGAGGTAGGGGCCGGGTTCGCTGTAGCCGCGTTGCAGTAGCGTGACGAGTTCTTCGGCGGTGTCGGCCTTGCCTCCGGGTACGCCCATGCTGGCGGCCATTTGTACCCAGTCGATTTCAGGGTTGCCGATGTCGAAGAGACTGGCGGCGATTTTGCCGGTTTCGGTGATGCCGAGCCGGGTGTATTCGACATTGAGGATGTTGTAGGTGCGATTGGCGAAGATCAGCGTGGTGACGTTGAGACCTTCGCGGGCCTGGGTCCAGAAGCTCTGGTTGGTGTAGGCCGCGCCGCCGTCGCCGAGCAGCGCCAGCACCGGGCGGTCGGGGCAGGCGAGGGCGGCGCCGGTGGCGACGGGGCCGCCCTGGCCGATGGCGCCGCCGGTGAGGCTGAGCCAGCTGTTCGTCGCGGTGTTCTGACAATACGGGTAGGCCGCGTTGCCGCCGCCGGAATCGGTGCAGACGATGACGTCTTCCGGCATGGTGGCGGCGATGCCCTGGATGATGTTGCGCGTGTTCAATGGTCCTTCGGGAAGAGGAATCTCGCGGCGTTCGAAGCGATTCGGCTGCGACTTTTCCGCGCCGACTCGCTCGGCCAGCCGTTCCAGTGCGTCTACTGCGTCCTCTTCCACCGCGGTCAGGCGGCTGACGGCGCAATTCTCGGGAATCAGGCGTCCCGGCACGTCCTTGTAGGCGAAGAAACTCGCCGGCGCGTTGCCGCCGACGAGTACGAGTTGCTTGACGTCGGCGATTTCCGCCAGCACCTGTTCCGGAAAGTAGGGCAGGCGCTCGACCGCGATTCTTCCCGGTCCGCCGTCGACACGGGCGGGGAATGTGCCGTTGAGCAGCCGGCAGCCGGTTTTCGCGGCGATGCGGCCGGCGGCTTCCAGCGCCGCGGGAGTGGTTCCGTGATGTTCGAGCAACAATGCCGTGCGCTGGCCGTTGCCGAGCAGGCCGGCGATGTTCTCGATTGCCTGTTCGTCGACTTTCGCCCGCGCCGGCGTGGAATTCGGCGGCGCCGGCCCCGGGCTTTCGCCCCAGGCCGCGTCGGCGCCCGGGATCAGCGTGGCAATCTGTCCCGCGCTGCCGCCGTGACTGCGCAGACTGGCGCTGACCGCGTCGGCGCCGTCCTGTGCAAGGCTGCCGCTCGTGGGGCAGGACTTGACCCAGCACGAGTAATTGCGCGCCAGGGTTTCGATGTCGGAAGTCAGCGGCGCGTCGAAACCGATGTGGTAATGCGGATGATCGCCGACGATGTTGACCATCGGCGTATTCGCGCGCCGCGCGTTGTGCAGGTTGGCGATTCCGTTCGCCAGTCCCGGCCCGAGATGCAGCAAGGTCGCGGCGGGCTTGCCGGTCATCCTGCCGATGCCGTCGGCGGCGCCGGTGCAGACGCCTTCGAACAGGGCGAGCACCGACTTCATGCGCGGCACGCTGTCGAGCGCCTGCACAAGATGCATTTCGGAAGTGCCGGGATTGGCGATGCAGTATTCGATGCCGCAATCGGCCAGGGTTTCGATCAGGGCCTTGGCGCCGTTCATGCTGGAATCCTTGTGGGGAACAAAATTTCGTGGGATGGTGTCGCATTGCTTTGCGCGGTGATGATATTCTCCGGCCACCGGGGAAAACAAGCCGCCGTCGACACCGCAATGGGGGAATCGCCATTATGGAAATGAGTTCGCAGCAGAGCATTGCCGCAAGCCGCCAACAGGTCTGGGATGCGCTGAACGATCCGGAAATCCTCAAGGCGGCCATCCCCGGCTGCGAGCGTTTCGAACGCACCGGGGACAATCGGTTCAGCGCCCGCATCATCAATCGCATCGGGCCGGTGAAGGCGGGTTTCAGCTTTGCCATCGAACTCGACGAACTCGACCCGCCGAACAGTTATCTGATCCAGGGCAAAGGCCAGGGCGGCGCGGCGGGTTTCGCCAATGGCAGCGCCCGGGTGACTCTGGTGGAGGAAGGCGGGGGGACCCGCCTCGAATACACCGCCAGGGCCAGCGTCGGCGGCAAGCTCGCCCAGCTTGGCGGCAGGCTCATCGACGGCGCCGCCGGCAAGCTTGCCGACCAGTTTTTCTCCCGCCTCAGCGAGGAAATCGCCAGCCGGGAACCTCCCGAAGAGCCCCCTGAACCCGAATCCGAAGCGAACGCGGCCGATTCCGGCGTCATCAGCCGCCCGCTCGTTATCGGCGCCATCCTGGTTGTCGTGGCGCTGGCGGTCTACTGGCTTCTCTGATGCCCGAACTGCAAGTTTCCGGTTCAGGCGCGGGCATCACTCTGGTCCTCTTGATGTTCTGGCTTTCCACCTTGCTGTCCCCGGTGAACGCGGTGGCCGGGATTTTTTCATCCAACAAGGGCTATTTCTGGCTGGCCGCCCTGTTTTCGACACCCCTGGCCCTGTATGCGGGGCTGGGTGGCAACACCATCGTCGCCAGGCTGTTCCTGTTGACGCCGCTGCTGTTGATTTGTGCGAGATATGCGCAATCCCGCGGAGGATCGGTGGTGCTGGTGATCGCCGCCTTTGTGTTTCCGGCGTGGTTGTTGATTCCGATATGGTTTCACGATTTGTAGATTGGGTATGGAATAGGCTACCAGGTCCCGATGTGATTCAATAGGCCGGACCTCGCCGGCGCAGAAGCCGGCTGACAGATTCGGAAGGAGAACGCTGAATATGAAAATCGATCTGACTGTGAATGGCCGGGCCGCCTCGGGGGAGGTGGAGGCCAGAACGCTGCTCGTGGACTTTCTGCGGGAACAGCTTCGCCTGACCGGCACCCATGTCGGTTGCGACACCAGCCAGTGCGGCGCCTGCGTGGTGATGGTGGACGGCAAGTCCGTCAAGTCCTGCACCATGCTCGCGATCATGGCCGCCGGCTGCGACGTTACCACCATCGAAGGGCTTGCCAATGGCGCGGAACTGCATCCCATGCAGCAGGCCTTCATGGACAACCATGGCCTGCAATGCGGCTTCTGCACGCCGGGAATGGTCATGTCGGGCCTCGATATCGTCAACCGCCACGGCAGGGATCTCGACGCGGCCACGGTGCGCCGGGAACTCAATGGCAATATCTGCCGCTGCACCGGCTACCAGAACATCGTCAAGTCGATCCGGGAAGGCGCCCGGGCCATGGGGGATTGAACATGCGCGAACAAGGCATCGGCGCCAGCGTGCGCCGCAAGGAAGACCAGCGGTTCCTGCTCGGCAAAGGACGTTATACCGGCGATATCAATGTCGCCGGCCAGACCCACGCGTATTTTCTGCGCTCTCCCCACGCCCATGCCGTCATCGAGGGCATTGACACTTCCGCCGCGGCCGCCGCCCCAGGGGTGGTTGCGGTGCTCACCGGCGATGATCTCGCCGCCGACGGCATCGGCCCGCTCATCTGCGGCGTTACCGTAACCAGCGACGATGGCGAGCCCCACCGGGCGCCGGCCCACCCTGCCCTGGCCCAGGGCAAGGTCAACTATGTTGGCGATCATGTCGCGGTTGTCATTGCCGAAACACTGACACAGGCACAGGACGCGGCGGAACTGGTGGACGTGAAATACCGCCCGCTGCCGGCGGTTGCAAACACCGGCGAAGCGGCCGGCGACGGCCAGCAACAGATTCACGAAGTGGCTCCGAACAACGTCTGCTTCAACTGGCCTTTTGGCGACAAGGCCGCCAACGACGAAGCCTTCGCTTCGGCCCACAGGATTTCCGGCATCGAGCTCACCAACAACCGCATGGTGACCAATCCCATGGAGCCCCGCGCCGCACTCGGCGAATACAATTCGGGCACCGAAGAGATCACCCTGCACATGACGACCCAGAATCCCCATGTGCACCGGCTCGTGCTCGCGGCGTTCAATCAACTAGCACCGGAGCACAAGCTGCGCGTGGTGGGCCCCGATGTGGGCGGCGGTTTCGGCGCCAAGATTTTCGTCTACGCCGAGGAGCTCGTGGTGGGCTGGGCCTGCCGCAAGGTCAATCGGCCCGTCAAGTGGACCGGGGACCGCAGCGAAGCCTTCATGGCCGACGCCCACGGCCGCGACCACGTTTCCCGGGCGGAAATGGCGCTTGACGAGAACGGCAGGTTTCTCGCCATGCGGGTGCATACCACGGCCAATCTCGGAGCCTATCTGTCGACTTTTTCCACCATGGTGCCGAGTTATCTGTACGCCTTCCTGCTGGCGGGCCAGTATGCGACGCCGCTGATCTATTCCGAAGTGAAGGCGGTATTCACCAATACCGCGCCGGTGGACGCCAGCCGCGGCGCCGGGCGCCCGGAAGCGACCTATCTGCTGGAACGGCTCGTGGATGTCTGCGCGGCGGACATGGGCCTCGACCCGGCGGAAATCCGGCGGCGCAACTTCATCCCGAAAGACGCCTTTCCCTATCAGACGCCGGTGGTGCAGTGCTACGACAGCGGCGACTACGAAGCAGCCCTCGATCAGGCCATGGAGCTGGCCGACTACGCCGGATTCGCGGCCAGGGCGGAGGAAGCCAAATCCCGGGGCAAACTGCGGGGCATCGGCTTTTCCTCCTATGTGGAAGCCTGCGGCATCGCGCCTTCGGCGGCTGTGGGCCAGCTTGGCGGCGGCGTCGGCCTGTGGGAATCGGCCCAGGTGCGCTTCAACCCCACCGGCAATGTGCAGGTGTTCACCGGCACCCATTCCCACGGCCAGGGCCACGAGACGACCTTCGCCCAGCTAGTCTGCGACCAGCTCGGCGTCCCTTTCGAGAATATCGAGGTCATTCACGGCGATACCGCGCGAACCCAGTTCGGCATGGGCACCTACGGCTCGCGCTCCCTCGCGGTGGGCGGCGTGGCGATCGCCAAAGCCTGCGACAAGCTCATCGCCAAGGGCAGGAAGATCGCCGCCCACGCCATGGAGGCCGCCGAAGGAGACATCGAATTCGCCGATGGCAACTACACAGTGGCGGGCACCGACAAGTCGATGAACATCGCCGAAGTCGCCTTCACCGCCTATGTGCCGCACAACTATCCGGAAGGCGTCGAACCCGGCTTTGACGAAAACGCATTCTTCGACCCGATGAACTTCTCCTTCCCCGCCGGCACCCATATCTGCGAAGTCGAGGTGGACCCGGATACCGGCGTGGTGGAAATCGCCGATTACACCGCGGTGGATGATTTCGGCAAGCTCGTCAATCCGATGATCGTCGAAGGCCAGGTTCATGGCGGCATTGTCCACGGCATCGGCCAGGCCCTGCTCGAAGGCTGCCGCTACGACAGCGACGGCCAACTCGTGACCGCGTCCTTCATGGATTACGCCATGCCCAGGGCGGACAACGCGCCGGACTTCCGTATCGGCTATGCGCCGACGGATCCGCCCCACAATCCGCTTGGAGTGAAGGGCTGCGGCGAAGCCGGCGCCATTGGCGCGCCGCCCGCGATCATCAATGCCATCGCCAACGCCATCGGCGTCAGTCATGTGGAAATGCCGGCGACGCCGGAAACCGTTTGGCGCGCCTGCCAATCCGCCGCCTGAACCCGCGCGGGAGGAAACTGCAATGTACTCATTTTCATATCATCGACCCGCTTCGGTAGCCGAAGCGGCGGACCTGATCGCCAACGCCGCCGACGGCAAGCTCGTCGCCGGCGGGCAAACCCTGCTGCCCACCATGAAGCACCGGCTGGCCAGCCCTTCCGATGTGATCGATCTTGGCGCCATCGCCGAACTTGGCGGCATTGTCGTCAATGGCAATATCGTCACCATCGGGGCCATGACTTCCCACGCCGAAGTGGCGGCCTCCGGCGAAGTGCAAGAGGCGATTCCCGCCCTTGCCGCGCTCGCCGGCAATATCGGCGACCCCGCCGTGCGCAACCGCGGCACCATCGGCGGCTCCATCGCCAACAACGATCCGGCGGCGGACTATCCCGCCGCGCTCATCGCCCTCGGCGCCACCGTGCGCACCAACCGCCGGGAAATCGCCGGTGAGGATTTTTTCGCCGGCATGTTTGAAACCGCCCTGGAAGAAGACGAGATTATCGTCGCGGTGGATTTCCCGAGGCCCGAGGCCGCGGCCTACATGAAGTTCGAAAATCCGGCTTCGCGTTACGCCATTGTGGGGGTGTTCATTGCCAGGACCGCCGACGGCGCGCGGGCCGCGTTCACCGGAGCCACGGACTGCGCCCACCGAGCCCACCGGCTGGAAGAAGCCCTGGCGAATGACTTCAGCCCGGCGGCGCTCGCTGATTTCCAGGCGCCGGTGGACCGCATGAACGCCGATATCCACGCCAGCGCGGAGTATCGCGCGCATCTGGTGCGGGTCATGGCCCAGCGCGCGGTGGCGGCCTGCGCCTGAGCATGCCCGCAACGGCCAGCATCGAGGATGTCCAGCGGCTGCTCCGGGACGCTAACTACGTTGCCGACCGGTCGCTGGCCACCACGCTGTTCCTGTCCCTGCAAATGGGCCGGCCGCTGTTTCTCGAAGGCGAGGCCGGCGTCGGCAAGACCGAAATCGCCAAGGTGCTTGCCGCCGGTCTCGACCGCCGCCTGATCCGGCTGCAATGCTACGAAGGGCTCGATGTTTCCTCCGCGGTGTACGAGTGGAACTACGCCCGGCAAATGATCGAGATTCGCCTCGCCGAAGCCGCCGGAGCGGTGGACAGGGAACATCTGGCGAGTGATGTGTTCTCCGCGGATTTCCTGATCGAGCGGCCCCTGCTTGCGGCGCTTCGCGGTGACGATAGCGGCGCCCCGGTGCTGCTCATCGACGAGCTTGACCGCACCGACGAACCTTTTGAGGCCTATCTGCTGGAATTGCTGTCGGACTTCCAGATTTCGATCCCCGAAATCGGCACGGTCAAGGCGGTCGAGCCGCCCGTGGTCGTCATCACCTCCAATCGCACCCGGGAAATCCACGACGCGCTCAAACGGCGCTGCCTCTACCATTGGGTCGATTATCCCGACGCCGGGCGCGAACTCGCGATCATCGAGGCCAGGCTGCCGGGAATGGACATTGATCTCAGCCGCCATGTGGTCGCCTTCGTCCAGCGCCTGCGCGAGCAGGATCTGTACAAGCTGCCCGGGGTCGCCGAAACCCTGGACTGGGCCCAATCCCTGCTGCAACTCGATCAGGTGGCCCTGGACAGCAGGGCCATAGACGACACCCTGGGCGCCCTGCTCAAGTACCAGGACGACATCGCCCGCATCCGCGGCAGCGAAGCCGCGCGGATTCTTGAGGAAGTGAAGACGGAACTGTCGGCGCAGGTTGGTTGATAGGCTTGACATGTCATCCTGCGCGAAGCGAAGCGAAGTCGCAGAATCTCTCCGGGTGGCCACTGCATGAGATTCTGCGACTTCGCGCAGAATGACGGGACGAGGGGCCGCGCAGAATGACAGAAAGGTGAACGATGCGGCTTGAAGCCACCTTCGCGGACGGCGGCCGCATGACCGCCAACATCATGCACTTCGCCCGCCTGCTGCGCGCCGCCGGCCTGCCGGTGGGCCCCGGCAAGGCGCTGGACGCCATCCGCGCTGTCAATCTGGTGGGTTTTTCCAGCCGCGCCGATTTTCATAGTTGCCTGTTCGCCATTTTCGTCAGCCGCCGGGACCAGCGCGAACTGTTCGACCAGGCCTTTCACATCTTCTGGCGCAATCCGGCGTTCATGGAGCGGATGCTGGGCGCCATGCTGCCGAATCTGCTGCTCGAAGACGAGACAAACACCAGCGAAGTGCGCCGCCGGCTTGCAGACGCCATGGGCGGCGAGGGAAGGCTGCGGGAATCCACCAAAGAACAGCTCGAACTGCACGGCCTGCTGACGAGTTCGCCTGCGGAAATCCTCAGGGAGAGGGATTTTGAAGACATGTCCGCCGCCGAGCTCGAACAGGCCAAACGCGCCATCGCCGGCTTGCGGCTCCCCAAAGACAGTATCCCCACCCGGCGTTTCCGGCCCGACCCCCGGGGCCGCCATCTCGACCGCCGCGCAAGCCTGCGCGCGCTGGCGCGGTCAGGCGCCGCTGCGCCGCTGAGATTCCGCCAGCGCAAGACCCGCCAGCCGCCGCTGGTGGTACTGTGCGACATCTCGGGCTCCATGAGCGCCTATTCGCGGATGTTCCTGCATTTCATGCACGCCATCGCCGCCCGGCGCCGGGTGCGGAGCTTTGTGTTCGGCACCCGGCTCACCCATGTCACGCGCCAGCTCGTCCACAGCGATGTGGACCAGGCCCTCGAAGGCGTCGCCGGGGCGGTGCGGGACTGGTCCGGCGGCACCCGTATCGGCCATTGCCTGCACCAGTTCAACAAACTCTGGGCGCGCCGGGTGCTCGGCCAGGGCGCAACCACCCTGCTCCTCAGCGATGGCCTCGAACGCGACGACCCGGCGCAACTCGAATCCGAAATCCAGCGCCTTGCCCGCGCCAGCCGCCGCCTCATCTGGCTCAATCCGCTGCTGCGCTGGGACGGCTTCGAGCCACTCACACAGGGCGCCAGAGCCATGCGTCCCCACGTATCCGATTTCCGCTCCGCCCACAACCTCGAAAGCCTCGACGAGCTTTCCAGGGCGCTGTCGACCTGACTGCCACTCAAGGCAAACTTCGTGCTGGAATCGTTTTTGCCTCACTCGAAAAAGCGTTTCAACTCCACGGTCAGGGACCAGTGGCTGGTGTTGCCGAAGCTGTTGGTGTTCGATTTGCTGGGCGGGGCGTGTTCCAGATAGCTGTCCACCGCGCTGAATTCATCCACATGGAGCCAGGCGAGTTTCAGGCCGAGTTTCAGCTCATCGGCGATGTCATAATCGGCGCCGGCGAACAGCTGTGCGGTGTAGACGGTGTCGCTGAGGTCGGCGAGTTGCAGGCTGTCGAATTCGCCCCGGGGCCTGCCCTGACAGGCTTCGCTGATGCAGGTGTAGCGTTCCTCGAAGTAGAGTTCGGTGAGCTCGGCCCCGGCCGCGCCAATGCCGGCGCCGAGATAGGGAGTCCAGCCGCCCGCCGCGGCGAAATCCCGGTATACGTTGAATGCAAGTGAATAAATCAGCAGGTTGCCCGCGCTTGCCCGGGTGCTGATGCGGTAGTCGTCCTGTTCGATAAAGCGAACCGGATTGCCATTGAGAAACTCGATGCCGGTGAAGCCCTGGTCGATGCCGTTGTCGAGCCTGGCAAGGGCGATTTCCGCCCGCCAATCGTTCCAGGCCCGGCCCGCGGAAAGTTCCAGCGCCATGCCCGAATCGGGCTCCAGGTCATAAAACCAGCGGTAACCCGCCGGCGCGCCGTCGCAGACAAAAGCCGGATAGCAGAGCGTGTCGTCATTGAAGCCGGCCTGATTGAAGGCCCCGGTGTCGTTCATGCCAACGCCCGCGCCAAGATACCAGTCCCCCTGCTGCGCCTGGACCTGCGAAAAAAGCGCGAAAACCGGCAAGCGGGCAAAAATTCGCAGCAGAATCCCGATTCTCATTTTGTTGTTCCTTACGCTCATCATGGCAACGGAACACCATGCCTCAAGCGTCCATCATAGCAACTCCCGCAGATCTATCCATAATCCGGAACCGGTGTGCCGCCCCACAGGAGTTTGGCCCCCGGGAGCCTGCGGCACAGGAAAGTGGCGATAATGTAAAATTCCAGGGACGGAGTTTTTAAGAGAATACCCGGGAATCAAGGCGAATTCGCGCACTCCCACGATTTTTGCCATAATGCCGCGATTTTCGCGCGGCGCCCCTGTTTTCCCTTCCCGGAGTCGATGTGGCTGAACGATTCGACGCTGCCCTGAAGCGCTACGGACTTTCCCTTTTCAACCCCGAATGGACCGCGATTTGCCGCGGCATCGAAAAGGAATGCCTGCGGGTGACTCCCGAGGGGCGAATCTCCCGGCGGCCCCATCCAGCGGCGCTGGGTTCGGCATTGACGAGCCCGCACATCACCACGGATTTCTCCGAAGCCCTGCTCGAATTTATCACGCCCAAGCACAACAGCATCGACGGTTGCCTCGGCATGCTCGAGGACATCCACCGTTTCACCTACGCCAATCTGGACCAGAATGAAATCCTGTGGGCCTCAAGCATGCCCTGCCCGGCGGGGACCGAAGGCGAAGTGCCCATCGCCGAGTACGGCAGCTCCAATATCGGCCAACTGAAGCGGCTCTACCGGGTGGGGCTTTCCTGGCGCTACGACAGTCTCATGCAGGCCATCGCCGGGCTGCATTACAACTTTTCCATGCCCGAGGAATTCTGGCGGCCCTATCAGCGCATGACGGGATTTCGCGGTTCGCTGATGGACTTCCGCACCGAAAGCTACCTCCATCTGATCCGCAATTTTCATCGCAATTCCTGGCTGCTGCTGTATCTGTTCGGCGCTTCGCCGGCGGCGGCGGCGAGTTTCGTCGAAGGCCGCGAGCACCGCCTCCAGCGCATGCCCACCGGCACCATGTATCTGCCCAACGCCACCTGCCTGCGCATGGGGCGGCTCGGCTATCAGAGCGATGCGCAGAAATCGCTTTTCGTCTGCTATAACGACCTGCCGCTTTATGTGCAATGCCTGCGGGACGCCATCCGCACGCCCTATCCGCCCTATGAGGAAATCGGCCGCAAGGTCGATGGCGAGTATCGCCAGATCAATGTCAATCTGCTGCAGCTCGAGAACGAGTTCTACAGCACCATCCGGCCCAAGCGTGTGGCCCGCAGCGGCGAGCGGCCCGTGGACGCGCTCGTGCGCGACGGCATCGAATACGTCGAATTGCGGCTTTTCGACCTCGATCCTTTCCTGCCGCTTGGCATCGACGCCGAGCAGGTACGCTTTATCGATGCGTTTCTGCTGCACTGCCTGCTCAGCGAAAGCCCACTATGCAACCGCGCCGAATTTTTCGAGGTGGCGGACAATATCCTGCGGGTGGTGGAGGACGGGCGCGATACTTCCCTCCCGCTCAGGCGCGGCGGCAAGCCCGTGAAGCTGGCGGACTGGGCCGGCGGCTTTCTCGCCGATATCAAGCACAGCGCCGCCCTGCTCGACCATTTTCACGGCGGCGGCTATCTCAACAGCGTAGAGCTGCAGGAAGCCAAACTGCGGGACCCGTCCCGGACGCCATCGGCCAGAATGCTCGCCGAAATGGAGCGCGACGGGCTGAGCTTTTGCGAGTTTTCCATGAAGATTTCCAGGAAGCATGCGGCCGATTTCCAGTCCGCTCCCCTGGCGGATGAGGTCCGCGAACGCATGGAGCAAACCGCCGCCGAATCGATCCTGCGCCAGCGAGAAGTGGAGGCAGCCGACGAAATCGGCTTCGATGAATTCCTGCAAAACTGGAATGCCTGAGAGCCGGCAGCGCAGTCGCACCCCGGCTGTCATTCTGCGCGGGCCTCTTTGCTGTCATTCGCAGAATCTCCCTGGGAGGCCGCTGGTTGGGGTAGCCCGTCATTCTGCGCGAAGTCGCAGAATCTTTTTGGGAGGCCACTGCATGGGATTCTGCGACTCCGCTTCGCTCCGCGCAGAATGACGGTACGGGTGCTCCGCGCAGAATGACGGTGGGCAGGCCCGGGCGGCATGAACGAATACACAAATCAGGCTATTATTCGCGGCATGAAACTGCCAATTCCCGGCAACCGCATTCTGAGCCTGGCGATCTTTGTTTTCACCATGGCCACCATCGGCATCGTGCTGTACATGCAGTACGCCATGTTCCTGCCTCCCTGCGGGCTTTGCATCACCCAGCGCATTTTCATCATTCTCTGCGGACTGACCTGTCTCGCCGGGGCGGTCCACAATCCGAGCCCCAAGGGCCAGCGCGCCTACGCCGGCGTGGCCGGAGCCATGACGATTTTTGGCAGCTATTTCGCCGGCCGGCAGATCTGGCTGCAACACTTGCCCGAAGACCAGATTCCCGCCTGCGGCCCCGGCCTGAACTACCTGCTGCAGAACTTTCCCCTGGTGGACGCGCTGAATTTCCTGCTGCAGGGCGATGGCAATTGCGCCGAAGTCCAGTTCCGCTTTCTGGGCCTGCTGACAATCCCTGAAATGGCCATGGTGGCATTCGTCATGCTGTTCGCAGCCTGCATGTTCATGCTGTTCCGCGATCAATGGGAACAGAGCCCGGCCCGGGATTGAGCCCGGCCCGCTGAACGAACTCTGGTTTCACACCGGCACCGCCTGCAATCTTGCCTGCCCTTTTTGCCTCGAAGGCTCAAAACCCGGCGACAACCGGCTGGAGGGCATCAACCTGGCGGACGCCCGACCTTGGCTCGACGAAGCCGCGGCGATGGGCGTGCGCCAGTTTTCCTTCACCGGCGGCGAGCCCTTTGTCGTGCGGGACATCATCCGCATTCTCGAATACGCCCTCGGGCTCGCTCCCAGCCTTGTGTTGAGCAATGGCACCGATCCGGTACTGCGGCGTCTTGAGGCTATCGCGGTCTTGGCGGGACGGCCGCATCCGCTATCCTTCCGCATCAGCATCGATTATGCCGATCAGGCAAGGCACGATGCCGGACGCGGCGAGGGAAGCTGGCGCAAGGCCTGGCAATGTCTGGCGGAGTTGCACCGGCGCGGATTTCCCGTCTCCATCGCCAGACAGCGCGATTCCGGCGAGGACACCGCCGCGGTGGACCTGCAATATCGCGAGCTATGCCTCGGCCATGGCCTGCCCGGCGGCACGCGTATCGTTTCCTTCCCGGATTTCCTGACTCCGGGCGCCCATCCCGATGTGCCCCTGGTCAGCGAGCATTGCATGACCGCGCACCAAACGGCGGACTCGCGCAGCCGATTCATGTGCCACTTTTCCAAAATGGTGGTGAAAAAGAACGGTCGCATGCGAGTGTACGCCTGCACCCTGGTGGATGACGACGAAAGCTTCGACCTCGGCGGCAGACTTGACGAGGCAGCCGGCGTTCGCGTCATGCTGCGCCACCACCGCTGCTATAGCTGCTTCGCCCACGGCTCTTCCTGCAGTGAAATCCATCCCGGCTGAAGCCTATTGCCTGGCCGCTTGCAGATTCCCTCTGGCGCAGATTGCTGGAACATTGGCCGGTGGATGCCGTCGGGCTGTTTTGGGCACTCGGTTACTTCAGCCTCGCACTGCTCGCCAGAGGGCCGGGTGAGCCGCAACTCGCCGGGTTCCATCTCCTGATGCTGTGGACCGGGTTGCCGGGTTGCCGGTTTTTGGCCTGTACTTTTTCGCCCAGGGCCGGGGCCGGCAGATTCCGTTTGGCCGCATGTTGCTGTGGGCCTTGCTGTTTCGCCTTTGCGGCCTCTATGGCGGCCCCCTGCTCGAAGATGACTTCTGGCGCTATCTCTGGGACGGCTTTCGCTTTGCCGCCGAGGGAACGCCCTATGGCGCCGCCATGCCGAGCCGGAGTTCTCCATCCCCCGGGGCGACTGGATTTTCGGAGCGCTTCTGCTGGTCTCGCCGGTAATCAACCCCTGGTACCTGATCTGGATACTGCCCTTTGCCGCGATTTACCCGAGCTTTTGGGCTTGGACAGCATCCCTGGCTTCGAGGCTGGCGCGCAGGCTCTCGGCCCGGTCCCGGTCGAGGTCCGCAGCCTGCAGCGGGCAGTCAGCGCAAACGAGTTTCTGGAAGGTGACTGATTTGCCGAGGGTGTAGGCGTCTCTCGGGCTGATGCCGGTGCCCGCGAGTATCGAACCCGAGGCACAAGCCGTGGAAGCAATCATGCCCGCCGCGCAGAGCAGCAGGGTTCCGAGCGCGTGTTTCATGTGTTTCCCCTTGTATCAGTATTTGTTTGCATTCCCCGGCAACAGGAAACTCCGAACATCATTTGCCAAGTACGCCAACTATAGGCACTGGCCCTGTCCGGCGATAGGCCGATTTCGCAAAATCCCGGTTTTTGCGCCTCGCCAGGGAAAGACCTTTTACGGCATGAGTTCCCGGCGGCGTCAGGCGTTGGCGGCGAACTTGCCGGCCTTGCTTTGCGCGGAATGACTGGGGCTCGGCGTCGCGGCCAGACATTTGCGGTTGCGCAAGTTTCTGTGATACACCGAACCGGGAGCCTGCGCCGCAGGCTCCCGGGAATCTGAATTTTCCAAAGAAGCCCCTTTCGCCGGAGCCTTCCATGAGCCAGCATCAACCAACGACCCAGCGCCGACAGTTTCTCAAGTATCTGGCGGCCAGCCCCCTGCTTACCAGCTATTCCGCTTTTGCCCAGGAAGTGGAAGAAGTTTTGGGTGAGCGATTGACCGACCCCAGTGACGTCATCAACGTATTCGAAATGGAGGCCCTGGCCCGGGAGAAATTGCCGCCCGCCCATTTCGGTTATCTGGCAACCGGCGTCGACAGTGATGAGACGCTGCGCGCGAATCGCGAGGGCTTCAGCCGGTTTCAGATCAAACCGCGGCGCCTGGTGGATGTCAGCGAAATCGATACTTCGATCAATCTGCTGGGTACCGGGGCCGGCTCCCCCATCGTGCTATGCCCGGTGGGGAGCCAGGGTGCCTATCATGCGGATGCGGAACTCGGCTCGGCCAGGGCTGCCGCCGCCAAAGGGCATCACATGATTCTCTCCACCCAGGCATCGACTCCGGTGGAAGCGGTGGCGCAGGCTCGCGGCGCACCCATCTGGCATCAGCTCTATGCCACGAATCGCTGGGAAAACACCGTGCAGATGCTGCAAAGGGCGGAAGCGGCGGGATGCACGGCGGTTTGCCTCACCGTGGATTTGCCCGGCGGAAGAAATACCGAAACCCAGGCGCGAATGACCCGCTCCGATACCCGAACCTGCACCGCCTGCCACACGGGCCAGCCCAAGCCGATGCTGGAAGGACTGGATATGCGGGGAGCGAGCCTGAACAATCCAGCCATGACCTGGGAAGTGATTGGGCGCATGAAGGAAGTCACCAATATGCAAGTGGTGATAAAGGGCATTGAAGTGGGATTCGATGCCGCCATGGCGGTACAGAGCGGAGCAGACGCCATCGTGGTTTCCAATCATGGCGGCAGGGCGGTGGAAACGGGCAGGGGCAGCATTGAATGCCTGCCGGAAGTGGCGGCCGCCGTGAACGGTCGCATTCCCATACTGATCGACGGCGGTTTCCGCCGGGGCACCGACGTCTTCAAGGCGCTTGCCCTGGGCGCCTCGGCGGTGGGAATCGGCAGGCCCTATTGTTTCGGACTGGGCGCCTTTGGCCAGGCCGGCGTGGAACGGGTCCTCGATCTGCTGAACCGGGAGTTGGCCATCGCCATGCGCGGCAGCGGCACCACCAGCATCGCAGCCATCGGGCCGGATTATGTGCACGATCAGGGTCGGCGGGTTTGAATTCCCCAAGGGTTGGGCATCCAAAATGCAAAGACCCGTTTCCAAGCTGATTTTCCCCGCGATTTTCGCCTTTTCCTGCGTTGCCAACGCCCAGACCGGAATGTTCGAAGGCGATTGGCGCTACTACGGCGGCGATAGCGGCAGCACCAAGTATTCTTCCCTGGACCAGATTAACGCGGACAATTTCGGCGATCTCGAAATCAAGTGGCGCTGGCAGTCGATAGACGGGCGTTTCGATCTCGACCAGTTGAAGACCGAGTACCCGAATCTGCTGATCGCCAACGATGTCCCGGAGGTCAGCATCAACGGGCTGAAAGCCGCCCCGCTGGCGGTGGACGGCGTGCTCTATATCTCCACCCCCTTGTATCAGGCCGCGGCCGTCGATGCGCTGACCGGCGAAACCTTGTGGACTTTCGATCCCCGCAGCTACGCCTCGGGCATTCCGATCATGATGCTCGGCTTCAGCAACCGCGGGCTGGCGTATTGGTCCGACGGCGAAAGATCCCGGGTCGTGTGGGGAACCGGCGACGGCTATCTGATTGAAGTCGATGCCGAAACCGGCGAACCGATTCCCGGGTTCGGCGAAGACGGCAGGGTGGATCTCATCGCCGGCATTCCCCGGGCGCGGCGTCAGGCGCCGATAAATTACTCGGTCACGTCGGCGCCGATCATCGTGGGCGATGTCATCGTGGTGGGATCGGCGATATCGGACCAGCCCGACTACAAGGAGATGCCGCCGGGTCATGTGCGCGGCTTCGATGTGAACACGGGCGAGTTGCTATGGATTTTCCATACCGTTCCCCAGCCCGGGGAACTCGGTAACGAAACCTGGGAAGACGGTTCCTGGGAATACAGCGGCCACGCCAATGTGTGGACACTGATGAGCGCCGATGTCAAGGCGGGCATCGTCTATCTGCCGATAGGTTCCCCCACCAATGACAACTACGGCGGACATCGGCTCGGGGACAATCTTTTCGGCAACAGCGTGGTGGCGCTGGACGCGAGTACCGGCGAGCGGCTGTGGCACTTTCAATTCGTTCACCATGACCTTTGGGATTACGACCCGCCGGCCGCGCCGAACCTGATCGATATCACCGTGGACGGCGAGCCCATCAAGGCGGTCGCCCAGGTAACCAAGCACGGATTCGTGTTCACTTTCGACCGCATTACGGGCGAACCGGTGTGGCCCATCGAGGAGCGGCCGGTTCCCGCATCCGATGTGCCGGGGGAACGCGCATCGCCCACCCAGCCCTTTCCCACCAGACCGCCGCCGTTCGAGCGCCAGAATCTGAGCGTGGACGATCTGATCGACTTCACGCCGGAGTTGCGCGAAGCCGCTGTCGCAATGCTCGAACAACATCGCTACGGGCCGATTTTTACTCCG
>JAJDSZ010000008.1 GCA_022827425.1 Pseudomonadales bacterium
GTCGCTACGCTCCCTGCGCGCGGCAGGGGGGCGAACCCACCACGATGTTGGTGAGAGAAGACGGAAATCGAGGGTTTGTAATCATGGGAAAACTACCTTAACTTTGCCCTCGAACTGTCCAACTAGGCTCGACCACCTCACAGAACCACTACATCTTCAATCTATAGTGACTTGTCTAAGCAATATATGACTTGTTTCCCCAAAGTGTAAGCACTCTTTACTTCAGAATAATTTGGAGTTACAGGTATTTCACCTTCATGTGCAAACTTGTTGCGCCAAGAAATAATGTTCCCGTATGAACTTTCGGAACTTTGGCTTTGGGGACAGGTATGCTCTTCGATCTCGACAAGGTGCTCGTTTGTGATTCGGCTTCGACGGCTCGCTTGATGGATTCCACGGTAATTGACCTGTGTACCTCGTTGAACCGGGGTTCGGCGCCGAATAGCTCGGACGGGTTGTGTACATACATCGAATCCAAGCGGAGATTCTGCCACTCGGCTTTAGCGACTTGGTCTGAGGGCACTGCAGCCATTAGGCTTGACAGCGCAATATTGGCGAAGTCCATCGGGGGAGACTTCGATTTGATTGTAATGCGGTTGGTGAGTTTACATCAGTCCAGCATTATATGCGAAGACTCTGCCAGCGCTGTTTACAGGGCGGAGTGTAATGGTGAGTGGCTGTTTCGTCGCAATCGAGTAACAATCCAATGCTGTGACAATGACGCTGGGCAACTGCCCAGACGACTCTCATTCCGCTGCCCACCTCGCCGATAACACCTCAGCCTGTTGCAAAACGGTCTGCACGGCGGCGTTCTGCAAATCGGGCGGATATCCGTGCTTGCGGAGAATGTGCTTCACCAGAACCCGCATCCGGGCACGGGCCGACTCCCGGTGTTGCCAATCCACGGAAGCACTGCCTTTCAAGCTGTTGAGCAATTCCTGGGCGATAACGCGAAGATTATCGTTTCCCATCACCTCGACCGCGCTTTCATTCTGGGCCAAGGCATCGTAAAAGGCGATCTCCTCCTCACTGAGTCCTTCCTCGTCCCCGCGTTCGTGGGCTGTGCGGATGTCCTTTGCGAGCCCGATCAGTTCCTGAAGAACTTCGGCCGTGGTGATGGCGTTGCTGTGGTAACGGGCGACCGCTTCCTCCAGCCTCCTGGAAAAGGTGCGAGTCTGCACGACGTTGACCCTGCTTCGCGAGCGCAGTTCCCCATTGATGAGTTTGCGAAGCGCCTCCAATGCCAGGTTCTTCTTCTCCATTCCCTGGATCTCGGCCAAAAATTCGTCGGAGAGGATGGAGATATCCGGCGAGCCCATCCCGGCGGCTTCGAGAATGTCGACGATGTCTGTTGAAACGACTGCCCGGCTGACAATCTGCTGAACCGCCAGATCCCGCTCCAGGGAGGACTTACCGTCCCCGGGAGCACTCTTGGCAAGCGCCGCCCGGACGGTCTGAAAGAAACCCACTTCGTCTCGAATGTCGCGCGCTTTATCGCTGGCGGCTGCGAGGGCGAATGCCTTGGAGAGAGCCAGCGCGGCATCGTTGTAGCGGCGATGGGCCAGTTTCTTGCCTTCCTCGGTCGACTCCCTGGCTGATTCGCGTTGCTGCATTTCGAGAATCCACTCGATGGCGCCGGCCAGTGCCGCGAGCCGTTCCCGCGGCGACCCCACAAGCCCCTTGCGGAAGTCGAAACCGTGGAACATGGCGCTGACAATCTCGTGCTTTTCCAGCATTACGGCGACAGCTTCGGCCTCGTCAATGCCCGCGTGCCTCCGGTCGTCCCGCGAATACTGGCCAAGCGCGGACTTGAGATTTTGCGCGATACCGATGTAGTCCACGATCAGACCGGCCGGCTTGTCCCGAAACACGCGGTTGACGCGGGCGATGGCCTGCATCAGCCCGTGCCCACGCATGGGCTTGTCGACGTACATGGTATGCAGGCTCGGCGCATCGAAGCCGGTCAGCCACATGTCCCGCACGATCACAAGCTTCAGCGCATCGTCCGGATCCTTGATCCGCTTGGCGAGCAGATACCGGCGGGCCTTGCCTCCAATATGGCGCTGCCAATGCTTCGGGTCCGACGCCGCGCCAGTCATGACGATCTTGACGACGCCGCTTTCGTCGTCCTCGCTGTGCCAGTCCGGGCGCAATTTGACGATCTCACCATAGAGCGCAATGCAGATTCGGCGGCTCATGCAGACGATCATGGCCTTGCCTTCCATGCCGGCGAGGCGACTCTCGAAGTGCTCCACCAGATCGCGGGCAACCAGGCGCAGGCGTTTCTCCGCCCCCACGACGGCCTCAACGTTCGCCCATCGTCTTTTGAGCCGCTCTTGCTCGCTTTCGGCCTCTTCTTCGGTCAGATCGGCGATCTCGTCGTCGAGCGTTGGTTTCTCATCCTCATTGAGTTCGACGCGGGCGAGACGGCTCTCGTAGTAGATCGGCACGGTTGCACCGTCCTCGACACTGCGGTTGATATCGTAAATGTCGATGTAATTGCCAAACACGGACGGCGTGTTCACATCTTCCTTTTCAATCGGTGTGCCGGTGAAGCCGATGAATGAGGCGTTCGGCAAGGCATCGCGCAGATACTTGGCGAAGCCGTAGGAAATTTCTCCGGTTTTGCGGGCCACCCTGGCACGAAAACCGTACTGGCTGCGGTGCGCCTCGTCGGTGATGACGACAATATTGCGGCGGTCGGAAAGAGCCGGATATTCAGTCTCTCCGGACTCAGGCGCGAACTTCTGGATCGTGGTGAACACCACGCCTCCAGACGGGCGGGTCAAAGCCTTCCGCAGGTCTTCCCGGCTTTCTGCCTGCCGGGGTGTGTGACGGACCAGATCGCGGCACATCGAGAAGGTGCCGAACAACTGGTTGTCGAGGTCATTGCGGTCCGTGATGACGACGATGGTTGGGTTCTCCATCGCCGGGTGAGCGATGATCTGTCCGGCGTAGAAAGCCATGAGCAGGCTCTTGCCCGAGCCTTGGGTGTGCCAGATCACGCCGATGCGCTTGTCTCCCTTTGGCTGCGAGTCAACAGACGGCAGCCCGTATTGAGCCGGCTCCTCGCGCGCCCTGTTTCCGTGCTGTGTGCCCTCCGGCAGCGCACGCAATGTGGACTTGACCGCACGGCGCACCGCGTGGAACTGGTGGTAGCCAGCCATGATCTTGACGACCCCCGAGCCGGTGTCCCCGAACACGGTGAAATCCCGGATCAGGGCCAGAAACCGCCGCCTTTCGAACATTCCCTCGATGACGGTTTGCATCTCCGGCGAACCCTTTGGCGCAATGGCGGCGCCGTCCACGGTGCGCCAGGGCATGAACCGTTCGAGATTGGCCGTCAGCGAGCCTACGCGCGCCTGGAGCCCGTCCGAAGTCATGAGCGCCGCGTTGCTGCGGAACAGCGAAGGGATATCGTCCTTGTAGGTCTGTATCTGGTTGAACGCGCCTTCGAGCGTGGCGTTTTCGTCGCCGGGGTTCTTCAGCTCGATCACGGCCAGGGGCAGGCCGTTTACAAACAGCACCACGTCGGGCCGGCGGTTGCGCTGCCCCTCGATCACCGTGAACTGGTTTGCCGCGAGCCAGTCATTGGCCTTGATGTCGTCGAAGTCGATCAGTCGGGCGACATCTCCGCCGATGCTGCCGTCCTCGCGCGCAAGCTCGACTGGCACGCCTTCGATGAGGTAGCGGTGCAGGCGGCGGTTTTCCTCGATGAGCGAGGGAGTCTCGGTTTGCCGTATCTTGCGCAGCACGTCCTCGAGTGTTTCGTCAGGCAGGCTTGGGTTGAGCCGTGAAAGCGCCTTGCGGAGCCGACCGGGCAGCAGCACCTCGCCGTAGCTGCCGCGCTCGGGAGCCGAGCCTTCCGGGCCGATGTCCGGCCCATGAGCCACGGTGTAGCCCAATCCGGCAAGCCATTCGAGAGCGGCATCCTCGACCTCCGATTCGGTGAGACGGCTCATTCGCCGACTTCGGATCGAACTTGTGCAAAATTTGCACAGGTTAACCCCGGGTCCAGTTCTTGTTCACGATAGGCGTTGTGGATGTGACGGGCGATTACGGAACGATCCCGCCCGAACAGTTTCGCCATCTGCTGCCGGGTCAGCCAGACCGTCTCCTTGTCGAAGCGCACGTCCACGCGCGCCTCGCCGTCCCCGGACTCGTAGACGATGACTTCGCCGCCAGAGGATGTCACGCCACGGCCTCGACTGCCTTTTCGGCATCGCGAAGGCGGATTTCGCCGGACATGAGCTTTGGGAGGAGGAGATCGCGGGTTTCGGCGAGGGCGCGAGACTCGTAGGCGTTAGCGATTATTCTACCCATCATCGGAGTTATAAAATTACCTAGTGTTTTCCAAAGCGTGTCACCCGGCGGAACAGCAAGCTCGAATTGAGACAACGCCTCACGACTTGCGCGCTGCCGACCTGATGTTCCTGTCATGCTTCGTTCGGCGTGGGCGCGGAATTCTGAGCCCCGTGCCAAGAAATAGCTTGCCGGTTTTGGCAGCGGCGTGCGTGAGCGAATCACTATGAACTCGGTTGATCCGGTTCCGACTATGTCATTGCCCATATCGAAAACATAAGCCGTTTTCCCGTTTTCAAGACAGGGTGTTATTCGCGCGAATAGTGTGTCTCCATCCCTGAATTTTGAACCCGACTTGTATTCTCGGTGTGTTGGTGAATCCGCCGCCATCCCTGACGTCGGCAAGGCCGCCATGTTCAAATATGGCGTGTACGTCCCCTTTTTCACTGACTCGTGGGGGTTGAACTCGAACAAGTCGCTCACCGGACAGAACGACCAACCGACCGGCTTGTCCTCGCCGTCCAGTGCATCGGGGAATAGTTCCCACAGTTCGGAACCGAGGTAAGGAGCGCGGCCTTCGGCCTTGGCGCGGGTGGGCCCGAAATCGACGAACCAGTCCTTGAAGATCGCCCGCGCCATCGCCTCCAGCGTCTCGTTCATCCGGCGGTTCAGCTCAATCTTTTCGTCGAGAGCGCCAAGGATGTCGGCTATGGCTCGTTGTTGGGAAAGAATCGGGAGCCTCAACCGAATGTCCTTAAGCGCCGACCCCGATAATTCTCGAAACGTCGACCCGGAAGAGTGTCGCTCCAACTCTTCGTGATTTAATTTCAGCCAATAGTACAAAAACTCTGGATTCGTCGAATTCTTGGTGATCAGGCTTCTGAATCCCTGATTTGTCGCAATCGGGTTTGCTGCAAGAGCAACGTATCCAATCGGAGCACGAGTAGACAGCAGTATAGCTCCGCTCGGCACAAGTTTCGCTGAACAACTTTCCAAGCCCTTCCGCGAAAGATTCCGGGCACCGCGCGCAACATACCGACCTTGGGAATGAGAAAGATCCTTGGGTGTGAGCCACGGGACATTTCCATCGAAATTGTCACGTTCTTTGGTCGAAGGCGTACTACCACCAATGACTTCCGCGATCTCCCCGATAGAAACCTCTCGCCAGTGCATGGCGCCTGCGCCATTCACTAAAGCAACATGTCCCTGCTCGATCTCTTCCTGGAAAATCTCCGGCACTTCATCCCAGACAAACAAATCCACGCGGAACGGGAGGTTGCTTTCATCAAAGGCTTCGCGAAGTTCGGACACCTCTGGCCCCTGCTCGGGCGGGGAAAACACCACCATGTCCAGGTCGGAACCCGGACGGGAAGTTCCATTGACTCGGGAGCCATAGATCCAAGCCTGTGTGTTCGGCAGATACTTGTCGAGCAGCGAAACTAGCGTTTGGCGCTGGTCGGCGGTTATGTCAATGGCCTGCTTCAGGTCCATCTTTCGCCGCTCATCGTCCGGTAAAGATGGATGCTGTCTTTAATGAAATTCGGCACGAGCTTCAGGCATGCCTTGGCTTTTTCGCCATCGTAGTCGTGCGATGTGTCGGTTCGGGCGTCTGCATACCGCAGCCACATCTCAATCGGCGAAGGCAACAGCCGGTTTTCGTTCGCCAGACGAAAAACGGGTTTGGGACTGTTGGGCGGCTCCGCAACGCCCAAATGCTCCCTCAGATATCTCTTCAACACCTTCCACAAGCAGTCGTAGCAGGTCTCGAAACGCTGTATGACCGACTCGGCGATGCCCTCGCGTGTCAATTCTGGCTCTGTTGGATCGAGGGTCAGATGGTTGTCGTGCTGCTCCTCAAGTCGCTTCAGGGACGAGCGAAACTTGCTGTAGTCGATCATGTCGTGCCCCAACTGGTAAAGGCCAGACAGCATAAATGATTACTCATCGGCGTTGATTTCCTCCAGCTTTTTCCGGATCAGGTCACTCAATTTGTCGGCTTCCGCAAACTGCCCCACCAGTGTCGCCTTCAATTCCGCGAACCGCTCCTCGAACGGCACGTCGTCCTCTTCGCTCGGCGGCGCCCCCACATAGCGGCCAGGCGTCAAAACGTGGTTGTGTTCCCTGATCTCCTCTATCGTGGCGGACTTGGAGAATCCCGGCTCGTCCTGGTAGGGGGTTGCGTCCGGTGCGCCGCGCCAGGCGTGATATGTATCCGCAATCAAGGCAATGTCCTCGTCGGGAAACTCCTTCCGGGTTCGGTCGGCCATGTGCCCGAGCTTCCGAGCGTCGATGAACAGTACTTCTCCTCGTCGATCTCGGAGGCCCCCGCCCGGATTCTTGTTGCGCGTCAAAAACCAAAGGCAGGCGGGAATCTGCGTCGAATAGAAGAGCTGTCCCGGCAGCGCGATCATGCAATCCACCGCGTCGGCCTCGATCAAGGCGCGGCGGATGTCGCCTTCTCCCGAGGTGGCGGTGGACATGGAGCCGTTGGCGAGCACCACGCCCGCCGTCCCGTTGGGGGCGAGGTGGTGATGGATATGCTGAAGCCAAGCGTAGTTGGCGTTGCCCGCGGGCGGAACGCCGAACGTCCAGCGGGCGTCCTCCCGCAGCCGGTCGCCTCCCCAATCGGAGAAGTTGAAGGGTGGATTGGCGAGGATGAAGTCGGCCTTGAGGTCCGGCAACTCGTCCTTGTGGAAGCTGCCTTCGTTGTTCCAGCGAATGTCGGCGTCAATCCCGCGCACCGCGAGGTTCATCTTGGCGAGCCGCCAAGTGGTGGCATTGCTCTCCTGTCCATAAATGGCGATATCGCCGATACGCCCGCCATGCTCTTCAACGAATTTCTCGGACTGCACGAACATGCCGCCGGAGCCGCAACAAGGGTCATATACTCGGCCTTTGTAGGGTTCCAGTATTTCGACCAGCAGCCGGACGACGGAGCGGGGTGTATAAAATTCTCCGCCGCGCTTGCCTTCGGCGCCGGCGAAGCCGCCGAGGAAGTACTCATAGACTCGTCCGAGAATGTCGCGCGAACGGTCTGCCTTCTCGGCCATCCCGATCCCGCTTACAAGATCGATGAGTTCGCCGAGCATGACCTTGTTAATCTCCTGACGAGCGTAGTTTTTTGGCAGGACTCCTTTGAGTGAGGCATTGTTGGATTCGATCGCCAGCATGGCATTGTCGATATGCTTGCCGATCTCTGGTCTCTTGGCGTTGGCTTGCAGATGCGACCAGCGAGCTTCCCGCGGAACCCAAAAGACGTTCTCGGCAAGATATTCCTCGGGATCCTCCGCGTCGGCCAGGTCGTCTTCGAGCAACTCCGCCCGCTTCACTTCAAAGGCGTCCGAGATGTACTTGAGGAAAATTAGACCCAAGAAGACATGCTTGTACTCTGACGGCTCCATGTTGCCCCAGAGTTTTTTCGCTGCGAGCCAAAGTTGGGCCTCGAAGCCGAGAGTGGTTCCCGCGTTGTTTGTTTGCTTGGCCATGAAGTGCTAACTCATTCTTGAAGACGAGACGTCCTGCCCGAATCCGCGACTACATCGACGGCGTCTTGACAGCAGTCTCCCGTAGAAGGGGCGTATTGTCTTCCATCCTGCCCGCGGAGTGATCCGTCGGGTTTGCGGAATCTTCTCGCTCCGCCGTCCCAGGGTTTCGCAAAATAGCAAATTGGACGGTTTGCCTTCAATCACTTTATCCAGAGTGACCGCCACTGCAATGTGCATCGTAGTCAAACATTTCTGTTGATGGTCCCATCCAGGTCCGCCCACAGGCTTTCCGCAATCCGTGCCGCCGCCGCGTTGACCGAATCCCGCGCCAGATGCGCATAGCGCGCCGTGGTCTGGATTTTCCCGTGGCCGAGCAGCTTGCCGATCATCGGCAGGCTCTCCCCCAGCGCCAGGGCCCGGGACGCGAACGAATGGCGCAGGTCGTGGATGCGGACATCGCGCAGTCCAGCGCGGTTTCGGACAACCTTCCAGGCGTTGTTTAGATTCTTGTACCGCTCTCCCGGCTGTGCGCCGGCAATCACCCAGGGATTGTCCGGAAGGCACGGCAGGTCTTCCAGCACCTTGCGCGCCGCGGGCGATATCGCCACCGACCGCGCGCCAGTCTTTGCGTCTCGCAAGCGAATCTCCCCCGCCGCAAGGTCCACATCCTCCCAGCGCAGCGTGAGAATCTCGTTTCGGCGGCAGCCGGTAAGCATCAGCAGTCGGAAAGCAGCCACCGCGGCGGGGTGGATCTTGCCTTCTTTTTCCAATTCTCCAAGCACACGCCCAAGACGGCGAAACTCCTCGTCGGTGAGAAAGCGCTCCCGCCGGTGTTCCTTGAACTTCCGCACAAACCGGCAGGGATTGCCGCCTTTTGGCGCAACCCCCCAAAGCCCGGCCATGCGGTATAGGCGGGACAGTTGTTCCACCACCATGTTTGCCGTTACGGGTTTGTCGCGCAGGCTGTACTGCAACGCCGCCACCCGGTCGTGTCCGATCTCTCCCAGGCGCAGGTCGCCCAGCGCGGGAACCAGGTGCTGGTTGATGGTGTTCTGGTAGATTTGCACGGTTCTCGGTTTGCAGCGCACTTCGGCGTGTTCCCGCAGAAAACGTTCCGCCGCTTCCTTCACGGTGGGCCCCAGGTCTTTTTGTGAAGATTCGGTTTCGCGTTCGGGCTTGTTGCCGGACTTGATGCCGGAAATGATCTTCGCCGCCTCGCGCCGCGCCTGGTCCGCGGAAATAATCCCGTGGCGGCCCAGGCCAATCCGCCGCGACTTGCCGCCCGCGCGTGTCTGCGCCAGATAGGTTTTGGATCCGCTGGGATAGACCCGCACGCCAAACCCCGGAAGCTCACTGTCCCAGTACACGGTTTCCCGCGCCGCAACGGGCAGCGCCTCCACCGTGCGCCGGGAAATCGTCTTGCGCGCCAGTTTTGTCATCGAATCACTCCGGCAGGGTGTCTTGGGTTGAGCTCAACATAAAATGTCCGCGCCGATACTGCCGGCGACCTTTGCCGTCGAAGCGCGGACCGACTCCCGCGCGAGATGGGCGTAACGGGCGGTGGTTTCGATCTTGCGGTGGCCGAGCAGTTTGCCGATCATCGGCAATCCCTCGCCCAGCTCCAGCGCCCGGGAAGCGTAGGTGTGGCGCAAATCGTGCAGCCGCACGTCCGCAAGCCCCGCCCTTTCACGAATGCGGACCCAGTGACAGTTGATGTCCATTTGCGGTGCGTTATTCCTCCGGCCCGGAAATATTCGGGGATTGTCCGATTTGCGCGGCAGTTCCCTGAGCACCTGGCAAGCGGGCGGCGGCATCGGCACCACACGCCCTCCGGTCTTGCTGTCCCGCAGCCGCATCTCGCCCGCCGCAAAATCCAGATCGTCCCAGGCCAGACCCAGGATTTCACTGTGCCGGCAACCGGTCAGGATCAGCAAGCGGATCGCCGCCACAGCCTGCTCCGGGGCAAGACGCTCTTCCACCGCCACATCCAGCACCCCGCCCAGGCACGACAACTCGGCGGGCGTCAAAAAGCGTTCCTTGCGCGGTTTTTCCCGAAAACGCCGCACCGACTTGCAGGGATTGCCGGTATCCGGCGCGCGCAGGTTCCACCGCTCCGCCAGATTGAACATCTTGAGCAAAACATCCAGCGCGCGGTTCGCGGCCGTGGGTTTTTCCCGCATCGCGTACTGGAATGAGAGCACGTGGCTGCGCTCCACATCGGAAACCAAAAGTTCTCCCAGCACCGGCAAAATATGCGTGCGCACCATCTGGCGATAGTTCTTGACGGTGTTGGGCTTGCAATGCAGGGCCGCATACTCGCGCAGGAAGCGTTCGCCGAGATCGGCAACCGTGGGCGGCGCCGCGGGCGGGGCTTCGACAAGGGGTTTTCCCGACTTGATGCACCCCAGCAGCCGGCTTGCGCTCCCGCGGGCCTCGTGCGCGGTGATCTCGCCAGCCTTGCCCACGGTCACGCGCCGGGACTTGCCATCGGAGCGGGATTGCACGACATAGACCTTGCGTCCCGAGGGATACACGCGCAGGCCAAAACCCGGGAGGTCCCGGTCCCAGAACACGCGGTCCTTGTCGTCGACCGCGAGGCGGTCCACAATGCGCTTGGTGAGTTTGCGGTATTCGAGTGCAGCCATCGGGAATCCGGGCGTTTGGCAACAATCCTGTTTCGCCGATTGTACCGTTCCCGTAAGCAACCCGAACGCACCCGCCACCACCACTGCGTCGCCCGCTGCGTGCGCCGCGCCTGGCTCCGCGGCGAAGACGACTACACCGGTCGGCGCCTGTTCGGTTCATGCCGGTCCGGTTTACATTTTTTTGACGGCAGCCTCGTAAATCGGCTTTTTGCGGACACCGGTGATTTTGGCCGCAAGGGCGGCGGCCCTGGTCAGCGGCAATTCGGATTGGAGGAGCGAGACTATGCGCAGGGCTTCGGGCAGGCGTTCCGTGGCCTGGTCTTTTGCCTCGTAGCCGGCGAGCACCAGCGCGAATTCGCCCTTGCGCCGGTTTTCGTCGTTTTCCAGCCAGACGCCGGCTTCGGCGAGGCTGCCCCGGAAGTGGCTCTCGAACTGCTTGGTCATTTCCCGGGCGATAAAGATGTCGCGGTCAGGGCCAAGGATGGCGATGAGGTCTTCGACGCAGTCGAGGATGCGATGGCTCGATTCGTAGAGAACCCAGGTGGCGGATTCGCCGCGGAGTTCCCGCAGCCGCTTGCGGCGGGCCGCTTGCGCGGCGGGCGGAAATCCCTCGAACCGGAAGCGGTCCGTGGGCAGGCCCGCCACGCTCAGGGCGGCAAGCAGGGCGCTTGGGCCGGGAATGGGGATGACTTCGCTGCCCTGCTCCCGTGCGGCCTTGACCAAGGCATGGCCCGGGTCGGAAATGAGCGGTGTGCCCGCATCGGAAATCAGCGCCATTCTGGCGCCGTCCCGCAACCTGCGCAGCAGCTTTTCCCGCACGGGGGCGCCGCTGTGCTCGTGATAGGCGAACAGCGGCCGGCGGATGCCATAATGATCGAGCAGCTTGGCGCTGTGGCGGGTATCTTCCGCGGCGATGCAGTCAACGCTGCCGAGCACTTCCCGTCCCCTGCGGGAAAAGTCCCCCAGATTGCCGATGGGCGTCGCCACCACATAAAGACAGCCTGTTGACGCAGTCATCTGACGGGGTGTTCCACTGTGAATTCTATCGCCGAAATTGCAACATGCAGCGGCGATGATACACTAGCACCGCATTTGCTAGAGGAATTGCCATGAGCAGACTTTCGGGGGTTTTTTGCAGGCGGATGGCGGGCTGTACCGTACTTGGGTTGGCCATGCCGCTGATCCCTGTCACGTCAGCCGAAGACGCCGGCAATCTGTACAACACCGCGGTGGATGTCCGCATGGGGGAGCGGTATTTCGAGCGGCAGTGTTCGCGTTGCCATGGCTTTGACGCCACGGGCAACGATGAAACCGGGGCGCCGGACCTCACCGGGCGGCTGACCCGGGGAAGCACCGATGTCGCCATTTTCAACATCATTCGCGATGGCATTCCCGGCACCGCCATGTTGCCGGTGGCGGCGGATGTGCCGGACCCCCAGGTCTGGCAGGTGGTGGCCTATCTCGATTCGCTGCGCTACGACCCGGGTTCGGTGGTGCTTGCCGGCAATGCCGAAGCCGGCGGCGATCTGTTCTGGAATGGCAGCGACTGCGCCGATTGCCACATGGTGAATGGCCGCGGTTCGCGCAGCGGGCCGGACCTGTCCCGGGTCGGGGAAAACCGCACGCCGGATGACCTGCTCGCCGACCTGGTCAATCCCCAGGAAAATGTGGCGCCACGCTGGTGGCGGCTGCGGATCACCGGGCCCGATGGCGTCAGCCGGGAAGGTTACCGCATGAATGAGGACAGCTTCTCCCTGCGCATCATGGACGACGGGGAAAACCTCTGGTCGATTCCCAAGGAAGGCCTGCAATCCTACGAACGCATCGAAGATTCCACCATGCCCGGCTATGCCCAAACACTGTCGGAGAGCGAACTGGACGACCTGGTCGCCTACCTGTTCTCCCTGAGACGGGAGGAAATTTGAACATGAAAAGCATTCTCCGCAGCCTGCTGCCCGCCCTGCTGCTCCCCGCGCTCGCCGCGGCCCAGGAACAGCAGTTGCGGACCGTGATTACGCCGGCGTTCTCCCCCATCACCTGGGAACGCCTGGTGGACGCGAAGAACGAGCCGGAAAACTGGCTGATGTATTCCGGCACCCTGGACAGCCAGCGACACAGCCTGCTCGACCAGATCAACACCGAAAACGTATCCGAACTGGAAATGAAGTGGGCCTACCAGATTCCCGTGATCGACCGGGCCGAAACCGTGCCGCTGGTGGTGGACGGGATCATGTTCATCACCGAGGCGCCGAGCAATGTCACCGCGGTGGACGCCCGCACCGGCCGGGTGTACTGGCGCTATGACCATGAATTGCCCGAAGACCTGCGCATCTGCTGCGGCCGCAACAACCGCGGCGTGGCGATACTTGGCGAAACCCTGTTCATGAGCACCCTCGACGCCCACCTGGTGGCCATCGACGCCCGCACCGGCAACCTGCTGTGGAATACCGAAGTCGCGCACCATGCCTCGGGCTACAGCAAGACCGCCGCCCCGCTCATCGTCAAGGACCTGGTGGTCACCGGCATCGCCGGCGGCGAATTCGGCATTCGCGGCTTCATCGACGCCTACGATCCGGAAACCGGCGAACTGATCTGGCGCACGTACACGATTCCCGGCCCCGGCGAGTTCGGCAACGACACCTGGCTGGGCGATTCCTGGGCCACCGGCGGTTCGGCCACCTGGATCACCGGCTCCTACGACGCGGAACTGAACCAGATCTACTGGGGCACCGGCAATCCCGGGCCCGACTGGAACGGCGATGTGCGCCTCGGCGACAACCTCTATTCCGACTCGGTGCTCGCCCTCAATGGCGATACCGGCGAAATCGAGTGGTATTTCCAGTTCACGCCCCATGACGTGCACGACTACGACGCCATCCAGATTCCCATTCTCGCCGACATCGAGTTCGGCGGCGAAATGCGCAACACCATGCTCTGGGCCAATCGCAACGGCTTCTTTTACACCCTGGATCGCGCAACCGGAGAATTCCTTCTCGGCGACACCTACGCCTCGGTAACCTGGGCCTCCGGGCTGGACCCGGGTGGCCGTCCCATTCGCGTGCCGGGCATGGCGCCCACCTATGAGGGCATCATGGTGTCGCCGCCCATCGTGGGCGCCACCAACTGGTATTCACCCGCCTTCAATCCCGACACCGGACTGTTTTACGTCACTTCCTTCGACGGCGAGCAGGAATTCTTCAAACGCGACGAGGATTATGAGGAAGGCGAGCGCTACACCGGCGGCGGCGGGCGCTACACCCAGCCCATGGACGCCTTTCACAGTTCGATCCGCGCCATCGACCCCACCACGGTGGATATCGTCTGGGAGTTTCCCATCATGCCGCGGTCTTCGGCGGGCATCACCACCACCGCCGGCGGCCTGCTGTTCAGCGGCAGCGCCGACGGCTACTTTTTCGCGCTGGATGCGGCCAGCGGCGAGGAATTGTGGAATGTTTCCCTGAGCCGCCGGGTTCACGCGGCGCCGATGACCTGGTCGGTGGACGGCGAGCAATTCGTCACCATCGCCTCGGGCAACGTGGTCTTCACATTCGGCCTGCGCGATTGAAGGTCTGGGAACAGGCGCGCGAACTCGCCGCCAAAACGCCCGCGGAAAGGAATCGCTACGTCGATTTTCTGCGGGCGTTCTCGA
>JAJDSZ010000007.1 GCA_022827425.1 Pseudomonadales bacterium
CGTGGGATTCCAGGAGGATGCGGAGAGCTTCAGGGAAACGGTTGAAACAGCGCGTACAGGCCTTTATCCGTCGATCGCCTGGGCTATCTCCGATGCAACCAGCCTGACTTACGAGCTGGAATACACAAATCAGGAGATTCCTTTCGATCGAGGTGTCGCCTATTCGACAGAATATGGTTTCACGCCGCGTGAAACCTTCGTCGGCGAGCCCGGTGACGGGCCCATCGAGACCGAGGTGCTGGGTCACCAGTTCGAAATCCAGCATAACTTTTCCAATAACTGGAGCCTTCTTGCCGGTCTTGGGTACCGGGATACGTCTTTTGAAGGCAACGCATCAGAAACCAACTTCGGCGGCCGCCAGACATACTTCCTGGATGGCCGAACCCTGTCGCGATTTTTTCGTTATCGTAATTTTGAGTCGGAGTATTTCGTAGCCCGGGCTGAACTTGCGGGTGAGTTTGAATCAGGCGCGCTTCGTCACAGACTGCTTGTGGGCGCCGACTTCGACCGTTTCGACCTGAATTGGTTTATCCAGCGTTATCGGCCAGGCTGGTTTCCCGGGAGCACGGATATCGACACGCTCGATCCGGCAGCCTATCTATTTCTGGACGTGTTCAATCCGGTCTACGGTCAGTCTCCGCAACCGGTGCCCGGGCCAAACACGAACCGGGACGAAAACCTGGACGGCTTCGGCTTCTACATACAGGACCAGATCGACATCACCGATCGGTTGCAGGTTCGCCTGGGCTTGCGCTGGGATGACTTCGAGCAGGATTTGACCAACCTGCTCAGGACGCCCCCATCTACGAGTACGACATCGGATAGTCGCGTCTCGCCGCAGTTTGGCGCGGTCTACTCGATAAACGACGGCGCCAGCCTCTACGCTTCCTACGGCGAAGGCTTCCGCCAGCAACCGGGGTCCGACTATCAAGGCAACCAGTTCAATCCGAACCTCGCCGAGTCCGCGGAAGTCGGGCTGAAATTCGATATGGCGCAGTTTTCCGATGAGGTTTCCGGCTCGCTCACGTTCGCGCTGTTCCGGGTGGACCAAAGCAATATTCTGGTGAACGACGATCGGCCGGAGGCTCAGGCACTGGGGTGGTTTTCTCACGATGCGGGCGAAGCGCGCAGCCGCGGGTTCGAAATTGACGCGAACCTTGCCTTCGAGAGCGGCGCCAATCTGTGGTTGTCCTACGCCTACGCCGACGCGGTATTCACCACCACCAGTCTCGAAGCCGACTGGGGCGCGGTCATTGAAGCCGGCGACCCGCTCATCAACTCGCCGGAACAACAGGCGAACGTGCATTTCAGCCAGGATTTCGAAGTGGGAGGCATGCCGGCGCAGGCGGGCGCCGGCGTTCAATACACCGGCGAGCGGCTCGGGTTTACCGCCTTTGACTTCTACTTGCCCGGCTACACCACCGCACGACTCTTTGGCCAGATCGCGCCCACCGAGCGTCTCATGATTCGCTTCGATATGGACAACACATTCGACGAGGTGTACTACACCAATTCCTATGCGGACGTCTGGGTCGAGCCGGGCGCGCCGCGTCATTTCCATCTTACGGTGGCCTATTCGTTCTAGCCGGCCTGAGTCCGTGGCGCAACAACCGGTTGCGCCATGGACCAAGCCCGGCGAGGCGTGAGGTAACGCCCTCGATTCAGGAGTTCATATGATTTCCATGCTCGCAGCTCAGTCTCTCAGCGTCAGGCGCTCCGGCCAGGAAGTGCTGAAGGATGTCTCCTTCAGCATCGAGCAAGGGGAGATTCATGCCTTGCTTGGAGGTAACGGCGCCGGCAAGTCGACGACCTTGCTGACCTTTCTCGGATTCCTCAAGCCGGCTTCGGGAAGCGTGCATGTGCAGGGCCGCGACGTGAACGGGAACCTGGGAGCGGCCCGGCAGGCCATCGCCTATCTGCCCGAGGCGGCCACTCTATATGGGCATTTGAGCGCTTATGAGAATCTCCACTATTTCCTTTCGCTGGCGGGCACGGAAACCGGCCGGGAAGCGCTGGATGACGCCCTGGACCGGGTGGCGCTGCAACCCGATGCCCGAAACATGCGAATGGAAACCTATTCCAAGGGCATGCGCCAGAAGGTGGCGATCGCCCTGGCGAGCCTGCGGGATACGCCGATCCTGCTATTGGACGAGCCGACCTCGGGTCTCGATCCCGTGGCGATCGACGAGTTCAATCGGCTGGCCCGGGATCTGGCCGAGGCCGGCCGAACCATTCTCCTGGTCACTCACGATGTCTACGGCGCCTGCCATGTAGCCGACCGCATCGACCTGTTGCAGAACGGCGTACTTGTCGGCGCCTTCGACCGGCCGGAAGGCATGGACCGGATTGACACCGAGGCGGTGCATGCCGCCTTTGCCCAACACGCGGGAGCATGACGATGAGCAGAGTACTTTCAATCGCGCGGGAAGAGTCGCGGCTATGGCTGAGATCGCGGCTTGCACTGGTTACCCTGGTCATATTCGCTGTGTTGCTGGCAGCCGTCAGCATCGCGACTTCGCTAAGGATGAGCGAAGAGTATCATCATCGCTCCGAACAGCAGGCGCTGGCGGAAGAGACTTTTCTGTCCCAGCCGGACCGCCATCCGCACAGAATGGTGCATTACGGGCATTATGTTTTCCGTACGCCGCCGCCGCTGGCGATGATCGACCCCGGCGTCGACGCGGTCACCGGGCAATCGATTTTCCTGGAAGGCCACAAGCAAAACTCGGCCGTGTTCGCCGATGCGAGGGCGGGCGCCGAGCTCGGCGGCTTCCAGGGGCTAACCGCGGCGCTGGTTTATCAATTGTTCGTGCCGCTGCTGCTGATCGCCATCGGCCATGGCGTATTCATTCGCGAGCGCGAAGAGAATACGCTTGCGCCGCTGCTGGCCCAGGGCGTGACGGGAAATGAACTGTACGCGGGCAAATGGATCGCCCTGGCGGGAGTCACGCTGGCGCTGCTGTTGCCGCTTGCGATCGTATCGGCCGCGGCTGTCGTTCGGGGCGAGGCGCTGCTGGCGAGTTTTGGCGTCATCAGCCTCTATGCGCTCTATCTGTTCGTCTGGTGCGGCTTGATCCTGCTGGTATCGGCCCTGGTCCGGTCGCGTGCGCTCTCCCTCGGCATTTTGGCGCTGTTCTGGCTCGCTTCCGCCCTGATCGTTCCGCGCATCGCGGTGGAATCCGCCAGTTCGGCGATGCCCGCGCCAGGCAAGATCGAGACCGACCTGCGCATGCAGGCGGATCTGCGGGAAGTCGGCGATGGCCACTTTCCCGGCGCTCCGCAGTTTCAGCAGCTCCGGGCGAATCTGCTGATCCAGTACGATGTCGAGCGCGTGGAAGACCTGCCGGTCAATTTTCGCGGCGTCGTCTCAGAAGTTGCGGAAGCCGATTTGACCGAGGTGATGAACCGGTATGCCGAAGAGCGCATGGCGCTGGAAGCGCGTCAGGCACGGTTCGCCGAGAATTTCGGCTGGCTTTCACCGGTGGCGGCGGTTTCTGCGGGCTCCCGCGCACTGTCCGGTACCGATCTCGCGGCCCACCATCGTTTCCTGCGCGAAGCCGAGGAAGTGCGCATCGATTACGTGCAGGGCCTTAATCGCGTCCATGTCGAGCAACTGGACTATACCGACGACATCAATCGCAGTCTCAACGAAGAAGCCAATCGCCGCACGAGAATGTCGGCCGAAAACTGGAACGTGCTCAATGAGTTTTCCTTCCAGCCCGCCGCGGCCGGCGAACGCCTGACTCAGGCCGGCGCCCCCCTGGGCATGCTTTCCGCCTGGCTGCTGCTGTTGACGGCAGGCGGCATCCGCGCCGCGCGAAGAATGCAGCCATGAGCGGACTGATCCGGGAAATCCGCTTTCTTGCCAGTGACCGGGCGGCCTTGCTCTGGCTGGGAATCGCGCTGCTTGTCGCCTGTGTGTCGGTAATCCTCGGCCTGCGTGAAATCGCCGCGCAACGCGCGGTCCTGAACGATTTGATCGAAATCGATTACGCGGAACGGGAAGTGCTCGACACGCTGTATCAGGACTGGGGCGATGTGGCGTATTACACGTTCCACCTCACCTGGGATTCGCCGTCGGATTTTGCTTTCGCCGCGCTGGGCCAACGCGACACTTCTCCCTGGAAGCACCAGATCCGCGCACTGGCGCTGGAAGGACAGATTTACGAGACTGACGCGGAAAACCCGGATTTCGCCCTGATCGGCCGTTTCGACTTCGCTTTCGCCGCGAATCTGCTTGCCCCGCTGTTGCTGATTCTCCTGTTGCACGACCTGCGCTCGGCCGAACGCACCGCGGGCCGCTATGAATTGCTCAGCGCGACCGCGGCGAGCCAGGGGAGCCCCTGGTTCGCCCGGGCTGCCTTGCGCACAGGCGCGTTGGCGTTATGCCTGATCGCTCCGCTCTGGGCCGGCGGCCTGCCTGGCGGGGCTGGCGCATCGACCCTGATTCCGGCAAGCCTCGTTGTGATATTGCACATCGCGTTCTGGTGGGGCGTGTGCGTCCTGGTCGACCGTTACGGCTGGACCAGCCCGGTCAATCTGACCGCGCTGGTCGGCGCCTGGCTGGCCCTGGCCGTGATCGTTCCGGCGGCTATCAAGGTCTCGATAGAGGCCGCCGTGCCGTTGCCGGACGGCGGTGAAATCCTGCTTACCCAGAGAGAGGCGGTCAACGACGCCTGGGATCTGCCCAAAGCCGCAACGATGGAGCCCTTTATCGAGCGTCATCCGGCATGGGCGGACTACACCGAGGTCAGCCAGCCATTCGAGTGGAAGTGGTATTACGCCTTTCAACAGGTGGGCGACCAGACCGTCGAACCGCTGTCGCAGGCTTATCGTGACGGCCGCATCAGGCGGGACAGATTGGCGGGTTCGCTTGCCTGGCTGTCGCCGCCGGCGCTGGCCGAGCGCGCAATGCAGGCGCTTGCCGATACCAATGTGGCGGCGACCTTGACCTATGAACAGCGAGTGCGCGCTTTCCACAAGGCGCTGAGAGAGTACTACTACCCGCGCCTGTTTCGCGGGGAGCCAGTCTCAACCGTCAGCATCGAACAACGGCCGCAATTCCAGGGAAAAGAATCATGAGTGAACTGCTTCACGCCCGGGATCTTACCAAGGCATTCCGGTCGAATACGGCGCTGAATGGCTTGAATCTTTCGGTAAACGAGAAGGAGATCGTCTGTCTGCTCGGCGCCAACGGCGCGGGCAAGACGACGACGATAAACCTTTTTCTCGGGTTTCTCGAACCGACTTCGGGCGCCGCCATCGTTGACGGAACCGAAGTGACCGCCGACCTGAAGCGGGCGCGAAGCAAACTCGGCTACGTGCCCGAGCAGGTGTCGCTGTATCCGGCCTTGACGGGCCTGGAGAATCTCGACTATTTCGTCAGGCTCGGCGGCGGGCATCGCGATGAAAGCCATCTCCGCGGACTGCTCGATCGGGTTGGACTGGATCAGGGCGCCGCGGATCAGAAAGTCGGCGCGTATTCCAAGGGCATGCGGCAGAAGATCGGGCTCGCGATCGCGCTCGCCAAAGGCGCCAGGGCGCTGTTGCTCGACGAACCGCTGTCCGGCCTGGACCCCAGCGCCGCGAACGAATTTTGCCGGCTGCTGCGGCAGCTTGCCGATAACGGCGCGGCGGTGCTGATGGCGACCCATGACCTGTTCCGGGCCAGGGAACTCGCCGACCGCATCGGCATCATGAAATCCGGAACCCTGGTGGAAGAACTCTCCCCCGAATCCCTGGACCAGGCAGCGCTCGAACAGGTCTACCTCAATCACATGCACGACGACGAAACCGTTGATGAGACCGCCGAGGAGGCGTAATGATGATTGGCGCGATTATCGGTAAAGAGTTGACAGAGATAAGGCGCGACGGCAGGGCCCTGGGCTTGCTGGGCATCGTCGGGCTGCTGCTCGTGCTTGGATTGACTACCGGTCTTGCAACCGAGAATGCGAGAGAGCGGGAAGTCCTGCAGGCCCAGGCCGACGATTCCGCGGTGTTCCTGGAACAGGGTGAAAAAAACCCGCACTCCGCCGCGCATTTCAGCCGCATGGCCCATAAGCCGGTGGCCCCCCTGGCTTCCTTCGACCCCGGCGTTTCTTCTTACATGGGGCAGGTCATCTGGCTTGAGGCACATTCACGCAACCCAGCCATGTTTCGCGCGGCGGAGGATGCCCCTGAACTCAGCAGGCTGGAAAATTTCAGTATCGCGGGAGTATTGACGCTCATCCTGCCATTGCTGGTAGTGCTCATGGGCTACGGCAGCATCGCCGGCGAGCGTGAACGCGGCACCTTGCGGCAACTGGTCGGTTCGGGCGCCAGTCCGATTCACCTGCTGCTTGGGAAATTCATTGTAATTGCCGGGGTGGCTTTCGCCGTGCTGGCCGCCGCTGTTGCGATATCGACGTCGTTTTCCTTGCTGTCGCTGTCGGAATCGGGCTTTTCGGGCGGCGATCTGGTACTGCGCGGTCTCTCGCTGCTTTTCGTGTATGGGCTTTACATCGTGTGCCTGACTGCCGTCACGCTGCTGGTATCCATGCTGGTTGCCGAGGCCAGAACGGCCTTGCTGCTCTTGCTGGGGATCTGGGTCGTGACCGTCGTCGGATTGCCGCGGCTGTCGGCAAGTATTGCCGAACAGGTATATCCAAGCCCGGACTCGGCAACGTTCTGGGAAGACACCCGGGCCAGCCTGCAGGCCAATCGGCCGCCGAGCGAGAGTGAAGACTACGTCGCCGTGGAGCGGGAAGTGATCGAACGCGCGTTAGGCAGGGAATTGCGCGTGGACGAACTGGATGACCTGGAGATAAACCGCGGTGCGCTGCGCCTGGAAGTGAGCGAGGTGATCGATCAGGAAGCCTTCAACGCGGCTTACGCCGAACTCTTCGCCAACTACGAAAAACAGAAGAACCTGCGCCGAATGCTCTCCGTTCTCTCCCCGACGATCGCATTGCAACATCTTTCACGCGCTTACTCGGGCACCGACATCGGCGCCCATGAACACTTTTCGCTGGAAGCGGAGCGCCAGCGCAACGATATCGTGCGAGCGATGAATGAGGACATGATGCTCAACGGCGCCGGTGAGAGTTTCGGTTACCTGTCGCCTCCCGAATTCTGGGAAACGGTGCCGGAGTTCGACTACCGGCCGCCTTCCGTTGCCGCGGCCTGGAGCGAGAGCGCCCGGGATCTGACGATATTGCTGTTCTGGGGTCTGGCCGCCATCGCGGCCATGTTCTGGTTCGGCGCCAATCGAACCCGGGTGTGAGGTGCGCTCATGCGTATGACGGATCTCGTCGCTTGCGAGTGGAAGATGCAGTTTCAGCGCGTCTCTTCGCTCCTGTTACTGCTGGCGTTTGCCTCGGTGCTGATTTACGGCGGCCAGGCGGGCAGGACGGAGCGCGATGAACGCGCCGCGGCCATTGCCGGCCATAACTCCGAAATCGAAC
>JAJDSZ010000099.1 GCA_022827425.1 Pseudomonadales bacterium
GGCGGTGGTCTGGCCGAGCAACTGGAGCTGTTGCTTGTCGGTGAGCAGGTAGTAGCGGCCCGGCTCCCTGGGGCCGGTGGAATGGATGACGATGTACTTGTCGTCCGCCGCCCGGTCGTGGATGGCGTTGAAATTGTCCGCCGGCAGCGCCGCGTCGATGGCGCGCTGCAGCCCTTCGGCCTCTTCGTCGATGTAGTAGATCTCCGGCGCGTCTCCGGTGTAGCGGAAGCCCACGAGGCGCGGGTCCTCGTCGCCGTCGATGCAGGCCTGGGAAATGCAGGCGGTGACCACGCCGCCGGCGTCGTAGCGGTCGATGGCGAACAGCAGTTCGGGCTCGGCATCCGGGGCGGTCATGTCATAGAGGAAGATGCCTTCGGTGTCCCGGCCCCGGGCCGAAAGCATGTACACCTGGTTGGGTTCTCCCGGCACGAAGCCGATCACCGACAGCGGCCGCCGCTCGTCCACGTCGTAACTGAGCCAATCGTTCCACGCGGTTTCGCCCTTGAGCCGGTACTCCATGTGTATGCGGTTTTCGCTGCGGGCCACCACCGAGCGAATGCGCAGGTCCCCGTCGTAATCGAACCGGTAGTCGCCATAGCTGGACGACAATTGCAGCAGCGATTCGCTGCGGCCGTCCTCGATATTGACCCGGAATATTTCGGTGCCGACATCGTCCGAACCGAACCACTCGATCAATACCCAGTCGTCCTCGTCGGGGAGGCGGTGCACCAGGCCCGGGCTCGCCAGCCGCTGCACCACGGTTTCCGAGGCAAAGCGGGCGATATTCGACTTGCTCGGCAGTTCGACCCAGCGACCGCCGTCGAGGCCCACCGACAGCAGCTTCCAGGCGTAGGTCTTGACGCGCCCGGTGAGGCCGATTCCCGGCGTGTTGTAGCCGATGCGGCGCCCCGGCACTTCCACCGGCTGCCGGGTGCGCGCGAGCAGGCGCTCGTCGTTGGCCCAATTGACGCCGACGATGTCCATATGCTCCGCGCCCAGGGTGTAGGGCGCCGCGGACATGTCCGCGGTCCGGAACACCTGGATCACGTAATTCTCGCCCTGCCCGGGCAGGCGCAATACGGCGAGATGCTCGCCGGAAGGCGACAGGTCCACATCGAGAATGATGGGCCGCATGGCGAAGGCTTCGAGCGGCGGCGGCTCCGGCGACCCGGCTTGAGCCGAAGCCAGGGCGGGCGCCAGCAGGCCGCCAGCCATGCCCGCCAGCGCGGCGAGACCGAGGAATCCGTTGCTGCGAATCATTGGTCCTTCCTCCTGGTCAATCAGGGGCCTGTGAAGCTGTAGCTGAACGAGGCGAACAGCCTGCGGCCGAGATACTCGTAGCCCGCGCCGATGGGAATGTTGTAGCTCACCGGCGACGAAGCCGAGGGCGAGAATCCGCTCCAGCCCACCACCGGCGGATCTTCGTCCAGCACATTGAGCAGGCCGAGCACCCAGACGAAACGACCGTTCGGGTCAGTGTAACGGGTGGACAGGGTGTGGTACAGGATATTGTCGGCCCGATGCACATTGGTGACGAACTCGTTGTCGGGCAGGGAATACACCGGCTCCTCGTCGGTGGAGCCGATATAGTCCATGGCCCAGGTGAAGGTGAAGTCGCGCCAGTCGAAGCGGACATCGGCCTCGCCGCGCCATTTGGGGTAGGCGTGATGTCCCACGTATTCGAACGGGTCGCTGCCGCCGGTGAGGCCGTATTCGTAATTGAGCACGCGGGTCGCCAGAATGTCCACGCTGAGATCCCCGAAGCCGAATTCGCGGTCGCTGCGAAGCGAAACATCAAAGCCCCGGGATCGTTCCAGCGCCACATTGACGAAGGAGGAATTGACGAAGCTGAGCTGGCCGTTTTCGGGGTTGCGCTCGCCGATCAGGGCGCACTCCGGCGCCGAGAAGCCGGCCGAGTTGTAGCAGCGCGACAGCACCGTGCCGGCGCCGAGATTCTGGATCGAGTTGTTCAGGTCGATATCGTAATAGTCCACCGCCAGGCTCATGTCCACGCCGAGGGCGGGCAGCAGGTCGGCGAGATCGGGAGTCACCACCAGGCCCACGGTCTTCGATTTGGAAGTTTCCGCCTTGAGATCGAGATTGCCGCCGGTAATGACATTCACCGAGGAAGTGGCGCTATAGCCCGGCGGCAGAATGCCCTGCTCTTCCAGGCTCGCGCAGTTGCGGTAGCGCTCGCTGCCGGTGTCGATGTCGCTGGACGGGTCGCGGAAATTGTTGCAGGGGTCGATTCTGGCGCTGGCGAAGCCGGTCTGGTTGGCGAGGAACAGTTCATACAGCGCCGGCGCCCGGAACGAAGTGCCCAGGGAAGTCCGCAACCGGAAGGTGGTGTTGGGCGCGTAGTTGAGCAAGGCGCGCCAGGTGGTGTCGTCGCCGTAGGAGCTGTAGTCGGTCCAGCGGTAGGAGGTGTTGAGGGTCAGTTCCTCCGCCATGGGTCTGCCCGCCAGCAGCGGAAACTCGACCTCTCCATAGGCTTCGCTGACCCGGTCGTCGCCCTGGGTGCGGCCGGCGCCGGTAAAGCCCCACTGGTTGTCCAGCGCCGAAGCCAGCGGCGGGCGGTCGTCGATTTCCCGGCTGCGCCATTCGAGGCCGAGCACGCCCCGGGCTTCCCCGGCGGGCATGTCGAACAGGCGGCCTTCGAGATTGAAGGCGGCGGTGAGCAGATCGTAGTCGGTTTCGAGGAACTGCCTTTCGCTGATGTAGTCGATGGCCTGCGCATCGACTCCGCCGCGCAGCGCCCTGGGAGTGAACAGGTTCATGGGCACGCAGCCCGGATCGGCGCCTTCGGCGAGGATCCGGTTCAGCACGGCGTCTTCGAAGTTCGCCGCGAAGTAGATCTGCAGCGGGTCGAAGGCGCATTGCAGGCTGCCGTCGGGCGCCACCGCGCTCGACAGCGAGCGGGCCACCTTGTCCTTGAGCCAGGCGTCGTAGTTCCAGCCGCCCCGGCTCCAGGAATAGCCCACGTCGAGATCCCAGGAAAAATCGCCGCGGTCGCC
>JAJDSZ010000070.1 GCA_022827425.1 Pseudomonadales bacterium
TCACGGCTGCAAATCCGCTCTCATCCGCGCCCCCGGCCGCTCGATTTCGTTGCATATCCACCAATATTCGCCTCAATCGACCGGCCAGGGGCGCGGCGATAGCGAATTTTCGCTTTCGCGAATTCCTGCGGCGCAGGCTCCCAGGCCATGAATGCAATGCCGGGAACTTAGCAAAGCCGCCGGCCCGCGGCAAATGGGGAGCTATCATGCAGCCTGTCATCCTGCGCGGAGCGAAGCGCAGTCGCAGGATCCACCTGGCGGGGCCACTGCTTGAGACTCTGCGACTGCGCTTCGCTCCGCGCAGAATGACATGAAGGTTGCAGCGGATTCGACCTACGAATTGAGCAGCGACCAGAGGCGGTATGGTGTGGCGGGCATGTCCACGTGCTCGACGCCGTGGTCGGCAAGGGCGTTGACGATGGCGTTCATGATCGCCGGCGGCGCGCCGATGGCACCTGCCTCGCCGGCGCCCTTGATGCCCAGAGGATTGGTTTCGCAGCGCACCAGATGCAGGGAAAAATCGAAATCCAGGCAATCGTCCGCCCGGGGCATGGCGTAGTCCATGAAGCTCGCGCTGAGCAACTGCGCGGAATCCGGATCGTAGTGGCAATCCTCAAGCAGGGCCTGGCCCAGCCCCTGGACGATGCCGCCATGGACCTGGCCCCGCAGCAGATTGGGATTGATCACCTGGCCGAAATCGTCCACCACCACATAGTTGATCAGTTCGACGCCGCCGGTATCCGGGTCGATTTCCAGCTCGACCACGTGGACGCCATTGGGATAGGTGGGCTGCTCCGGCGCAAAACCGTCGGTTTCGTCAAAGGCCGGGCCGCCATCGGCTGGCGCGGCCCGGGCGGCGACTTCGGCAAAGCCGAGGCTGCGGTCGGTGCCGGCAACCTGGAATCTGCCGTCGGCAAAGCGAATATCGGCTTCCGCCGCCTCCAGCATCTCCGCGGCTTGCTCCCTCGCGGTGGCAATCAGTTTTCCGGCGCAGGCGGCGATTGCCGCCCCGCCCACGGGGACCGAACGCGAACCCATGGTGCCGCCGCCGCTGGCGATGGCGTCGGAATCGCCCTGGACGATGCCGATCCGATCCGGGTCGATGCCGAGGGATTCGCAGAGAATCTGGCGGAAGGCGGTTTCGTGTCCCTGGCCATTGGACAGGGTGCCGATGAAGAGGGTTACCCCGCCGTCGCCTTCCACCCGCAGCCGGGCCTGCTCGGGCTGCCCCCCGGCGCAGCGTTCCACATAGCTGGCCATGCCGATGCCCCGCAACTTGCCGGCCCGCCTCGCGCCGGCGCGCCTTGCCGCGAAGCCCTCCCAGCCCGATTTTTCCAGCGCGAGTTCGAGAATCTTCGGAAAATCGCCGCTGTCGTAGCGCGAGCCCAGGGCGGTTTCGAAAGGCATCTCGGCCGCGGTGACGAGGTTGCGGCGGCGGATTTCCCCGGGGGACACGCCAAGCCGCCCGGCGGCGACATCCATCAGCCGCTCGATGGCGTAAATCGCCTCGGGCCGCCCGGCGCCGCGGTAGGCGTCCACCGGCGCGGTATTGGTGAAAACGCCCTGCATGCGCACATGGGCGGCGGGTATGCGGTAGCAGCCCGTGAGCATGGCCGCCCCGGCGGACGAAGCGACGAAAGGCGCGAAGGAAGACAGGCTCGCGCCGAGGTTGGCCAGGGTGGACACGCGCAGTCCCATCATGCGCAGGTCGGCGTCGAAGGCGGCTTCGAGCCGGGTCACATGGTCCCGGCCATGGCTGTCGCTGAGGAAGGATTCGCCCCGTTCCGCCACCCATTTCACCGGCCGGCCAAGTTCCCGGGCGGCATGCAGGGTGGCGACATATTCGGGGTAGCAGAAGATCTTGGCGCCAAAGCCGCCGCCCACGTCCCGGCAGATCACGCGCAGATCTTCCATGGCGCAGTGGAATACGTGCCGGGTCAGCAGAAAGCGCATGATATGCACGCCCTGGCAGGAAACCCGCAGGACCATGCGGCCGTCTTCCAGCGCCGCGATACAGCCCCGGGGCTCCATGGTATTGGGGGCGAGCCGGTTGTTGACGAGTTCGAGTTCGACCCGGTGCGCCGCATGGGCGAAAGCCTCGGCCACGGCATCGGCGTCACCGAGGCGCCAGTCGAAACAGCGATTGTCCGGGGCTTCGTCCCACAGCCGGGGAGCGGATTCGGCCATGGCCTCGGCGGTTGCGGCGACCGCCGGCAGTTCTTCGTAGTCGATGAAGATCTGCTCCGCCGCATCGAGGGCGGCGGTGCGGGATTCGGCAACGATCAGCACAATCGGCTCGCCCACATGGCGCACCCGGTCCATGGCGAGCGCCGGACGCGGCGGCTTGTAGCAGGGCGAGCCGTCTTCGCCCGGCGCATCCGCAAGACAGGGCAGGTCGCCGACGCCGGCGGCGCGCAAATCCTCGCCGGCGTACGCTCCGAGCACGCCGGGAGCGGCCCGGGCTCCATCGAGGTCAATCTCTCCAAAGCTGGCATGGGCATGGGGCGAGCGCAGGAATACGCCGATGGCCTGCCCCGGCAGATTGTCATCATCCAGATACGCGCCTGCGCCGGTGAGAAAGCGGCGGTCCTCAAACCGCGCCGCCGGCTGGCCGATGCCGAATTTCCGCACTATGTTTCTCCCCCTTTCTCCATACGCCAATTCCCGTGTCAAATCGCGCAACTGCGGGTCCTAGGAGCCTGCGCCGTAGGAATTCACGGCTGCAAATCCGCTCTCATCCGCGCCCCTGGCCGCTCGATTTCGTTGCATATTCGCCAATATTCGCCTCAATCGACCGGCCAGGGGCGCGACGATAGCGAATTTTCGCTTTCGCGAATTCCTACGGCGCAGACTCCTAGCGGGCTCGATGGGCTTTATACCATCATCAGGCCAATTCGGACACTACCCGTGCCACTGTGAGACTTGAGGCGCTTGTGCGGGATGGCGGCAGAATCATTTTCCACGAAAGTTGCGGGATTGCCGGGTGATTGTGTTAGGCTTGGCCCCGCGCTGTCCATTGACAATATGGGCTTATGGCGAATGACGGCACCCGCAATCCGTACACCCGAATTACAAGGAGGGGAGCATGAACGAAACGGGGTCTACCCCTGCTGGCGAGAACGAATCCCATCCGGCGGAAGCATCCGCCGCGGAGCATTTTTCCTTTCACGGCAATGGGGCGGAATATTTCCGCATCTGGATCGTCAACCTGTTCTTGAGCATTCTCACGCTTGGAATCTATTCCGCCTGGGCCAAGGTCAGAACCAAGCGCTATTTCTACGGCAATACCGAACTCGCCGGGGACCGCTTCGAGTATCTCGCAAGCCCCATCGCGATTCTCAAGGGGCGCTTGATCGGCGTCGCCCTGCTGGTGATTTACACCGTGGCGGGCACTTTCAGCACCCTGCTCAGCGCTGTGGCGGGTGGCGTGCTGGCGCTGCTGTTGCCGCTGATCTTCATTCAGGCGTTTCGCTTCAATGCCCGCAACAGCGCCTGGCGCGGCATCCGTTTCGGCTTTGACGGCGGTGTCTGGCCCGCCTACCAGGCTTATCTGCTGTGGCCGCTGTTCGGCGTGCTGACCCTGGGAGTCGGCCTGCCTTACGCGCTGTACCGGATCAACCAGTATCAGATCGACAACCACCGCTTCGGCGAGTCCCTGGCGAGTTCAAGCGCCACCGGCGGCGGGTTTTACCGGATCGCGCTGATCAGTGTTGGCATTTTCATCTTGATGTTTGTTATGGTCGCTGTTACGGCTGCCGTATCCTTCGATGCGTGGTTTCCTGCGGAAATCCTGGCGGAATCCGTCACCATCGATCCGGAAAACCCCGATGCGCCCGTGGAAGTGGACCCGGCGGTAATGGCGCCATTCCTGTTGCTCGGATTGCTGGGTTATTTCGCCATCCTGCTAACCGTTTTCATTTCGGGATTCGCCTGGGAAGCCATGCGGTTCAAGATGGTCTTCAACCGGATTGCACTGGCGGAAAACCGGGTTCGCAACCGCATCAGCGCCCCGCGCTATTTCTGGATCCTGATCAGCAACATGTTGCTGATCACGGTCACCCTGGGGATGTTCACTCCCTGGGCCCGGGTGCGGCGGTCGCGTTACCTGTTGCCGGCAATGTGGCTGGAAACCAGCGACCTCGACCATTTCGTCGCCGCCGAAGCCGACCGGACCTCGGCCCAGGGCGATGAAATCGGCGAGGCCTTTGATCTGGGGATCGGCATTTGAACGAGATCGAAGGCTCCTGGTATGACGGCGGCAGCAGCCGCAGACGAGGCGCCCGGCTGCGCTGGGGCTCGGGCGCCCTGGCGCTGCTGCCGGAAGAAGGCGACCGTATTTCCATCGACCCGCAACGGCTGCGGATGAGTTCGTCGCTTCCCGGCGCCCCCACCCGGCTGAGCTGGGGCGGCGAGGACAGTTTCGTCACCATGGACGACGCTGGCATCGCGGCCATGCGGCGCGGTCTCGCCCTTGGCGGCGGCTGGCTGAGCCGGCTGGAGAACCGCATGTCCATCGCCCTTGGAGCCGGCGTGCTGTGCGTTTCCCTGCTGGCCGCATTCGCCTTCCGGGGCGTGCCGGCCATCGCCGCCCGGGCGGCTTTGCTGCTGCCGGTGGAAGTCAGCGACGATCTCGGCGACCTGCTGCTTGGAGAACTCGAGTCCTGGCTGCCGCCATCCGAATTGCCGGCTGCGCGCCAGGCCGAACTCATCCGTTATTTCACTTCCCGGGATGAAAGCGGCGCCCCGCCCAGGGTGGAGTTTCGCGCTTCGGAGATTATCGGCGCCAATGCCCTTACCCTCAGCGCCACCACGGTGGCATTTACCGATGAATTGGTCTTGCTGGCGGACAATGACCGGGAACTGCTGGCCGTGTACTTCCACGAGCTCGGACACGCCGAACTGCGGCACGTGGAGCAAAAAGTGCTCACCGCCTCGGCCTGGCTCGTGATGTTCGCCTTGCTCACCGGCGACATCGGCGTGGTGGGGGATCTGTTGCTCAGTTCGGTGCTGCTCGGGCCCGCGCTCGGTCCATTTTCCCGCGCCCTCGAACGCGAAGCGGACGCCTTCGCCGTGGAACGACTGCTGGCGGCGGGAGAATCCCCGGAAGCGATGATCGGCATCCTGGAAAAACTGGAAGCGCAATCCCGGCTGGTGGTTTCAGTCAATGGAGCGGATTCAGGCGAAAATGACCCGGATCGGGATGATCCCGCTCCCGATGCCGCCATTTCCGAAGCCGGGGCCACGGTTCCCGAAGACACCGATGAAGGCTTCCTGCTGCGTCTGCTCGACATCATCGCCAGCCATCCCCCCACCGAAGAGCGAATCGAATACATCGAATCCCGCATTGCGGACTAAGTTCCCGTCATTCTGCGCGAAGCAAAGCGCAGTCGCAGAATCTCACACAATGGTCTCCCAACAAGATTCTGCGACTGCGCGCGGAATGACGGGAACAAACCAACTTGCCGCTGGCGAGGCTGTGGCGGATAATCCCGGCCATGGATGACTTTTCCGATTCGAAGCCGCCGGGGCGGCGCATGGGCCAGGGCATGCTCGTGCTGTGCCTGGCTTTCGGCATGGTGGCGCTTACCGGCGGCTTTGACCGCTGGCTCGAAGGCCAGGCCAATCCCAACCGCAATCTCCAGGGAATCTTCAGCCCCGACGGCGCCCGGGAAGTCGTGCTTGAAAGCAACCGGCAGGGGCACTATGTGGCCAGCGGGCAGGTCAATGGCATTCCGGTCACCTTTCTGCTCGACACCGGCGCCACCGATGTGGCCATTCCCGCCCACATCGCCGAGGCCGCCGGGCTGGAACGCGGCTATCCCGGCCGGGCGTCCACCGCCAATGGCACGGTGATCGTCTACGCCACCCGCATCGACCAGCTCGTGCTCGGCAATATCGTTCTCCAAGACCTGTCGGCAAGCATCACCCCGAGCATGGGCGGCGATACGATTCTGCTCGGCATGAGCGCCCTGCAACGCATCGAGTTTTCCCAGCGCGACGGTCGGCTTACCCTGCGTCAGGATGCCCCGGCGATTCCGCTGTCGGACCCTTGATGACCCCTCCGCTGGAAGCGCCCGGGGACCTCCCGGCGCAGGTCTCCGCCGCGCTGACCGAAGACATCGGCGGCGGCGACATCACCGCCGCCCTGCTCGACCCTTCCGCGACAGGTTCCGGCCGCATGATCGCGCGGGAGGACACCGTGCTTTGCGGCCGACCCTGGGTCGATGCGGTCTACCGCGAGCTTGACCCTTCCCTGCGGCCGCAATGGCGGCACGAGGAAGGCGCCGATGTCGCCCCGGGCGCGACGCTGTACACCATCGAAGGCAATATCCGGGCGCTGCTCAGCGCCGAGCGCAGCGCCCTCAATTTTCTGCAGACGCTCTGCGGCGTGGCCCGGCGCAGCCGCGAACTCGCCGCGCTCGTGGCCCATACCGGATGCAAATTGCTGGACACGCGCAAGACCCTGCCGGGCCTGCGCAGCGCCCAGAAATACGCCGTGCGGGTCGGCGGCTGCCATAATCACCGCATGGGACTGTTCGACGCCTTTCTCATCAAGGAGAACCACATCCGCGCCAGCGGCGGGATCGGCCCGGCCATTGCCCGGGCGCGCGAGATGCGGCCGGACAAGCCGGTGGAAATCGAAGTGCGCGATCTGGCGGAACTCGAACAGGCCATTGTCGCCGGCGCCGATGTGGCCATGCTCGACAATTTCAATATCGACCGCATCCGCCAGGCCGTGGCGCTCAACCGCGGGCGCTGCCGGCTCGAGGCATCGGGCGGGATCGAAGGCGAAACTCTGGTGGAAATCGCCGAAACTGGCGTAGACTGTATCTCGCTGGGCCTGTTGACCAAGCACTGCCGCGCCGCGGACCTGTCCTTCCTGCTTGAGTGAGAGGAACAATGATGAACCGCTCTCATCTGACCATCCTGGGCCTGCTGGCCGGGTTCATTCCGGCCGCAAGCGCCCACGTGGGCAATCTCGACCGGAATGGCGGCCACTATTACGGCAATTCCTATCATTGCCACATGACGGGCTGCGAATACCCCGACACCTTCAGCCGCATCGGCTCCGAGCGCATGGTGGGCAACCGCCGCGCCAGGGAAAAGTTCTTCAACACCGACGACTGGAACTTCGAACTCGATTTCGACGGCGACTGCCAGTCCACCCGGCAGGAAGTGCTGATCCTCACGAGCCGCACTCCGGTGCGCTACACCAATCCCCGCAACTGCGTCGTGCGCACCGGAGAATGGGTGGACGAATACACCGGCGAAACCCATGAAGTCGCCATGCGGCTCGACGTGGACCACATCATTCCGCTCATGTACGCCCACACCCACGGCGGCGACCGCTGGCCGCCGGGCAAGAAACTGCAATTCGCCAACGACCCGCTCAATATCGTGATGGTGGAACGCCGGGAAGCCCGCCGCAAACGCGACCGGGGCCCAAGCCGTTTCCTGCCCCGGGAGGAGTTCCAGTGCGAGTACGTCCAGCTATGGGGCGCCATCGCGGAAAAGTACGAGCTCTACATCGAAAACCGGGACCGCAACGCCATGGACGACATCCTTGAGGGTTGTTCGGAATAGAATCCCGCCGCCGTCCGGACTTCGCTACCCCGCCCGGGGTGTCGAGTGATTCAGGATGGAACAGGCACGGTGTTGGATAGGGTTTCCGCAATGCGGACAGCATGAACAGGGGTACGCGGGTTATTGTCGGGATGTCCGGCGGGGTCGATTCGTCGGTGGCCGCGAGTTTGCTGCTGCGCCAGGGATACGAGGTGGAAGGCCTGTTCATGAAGAACTGGGAGGAAGACGACGACAGCGAGTACTGCACGGCGGAAAAAGACCTCGCCGACGCCAGGGCGGTTTGCGACATTCTCGGTATTCACCTGCACGAGGCGAATTTTTCCGCTGAATACTGGGACGGGGTTTTCAGTCACTTCCTTGCCGAGTACCGGCTGGGGCGCACGCCGAATCCGGATGTGCTCTGCAACCGGGAGATCAAGTTCAAGGCGTTTCTGGAATACGCCCTGGAGCTTGGCGCCGAACGGATCGCCACGGGGCATTATGCGCGCCGGGTCGAAAACGGAAACGAAGTATGGCTTTGCAAGGGCGTGGATTCGAACAAGGACCAGAGCTACTTCCTCTGCGAAGTCAGCGAAGCCTGCATCCGCCGCAGCCTTTTCCCCCTGGGGGAAATGACCAAGCCCGAAGTCCGGAAAATCGCCGCGGAACTGAACCTGCCCACCCGCGACAAGAAAGACAGCACGGGCATCTGTTTTATCGGCGAGCGCAGGTTCCGGGATTTTCTCCAGCGCTACCTGCCCGCCCGGCCGGGTCCCGTCAAGACGCCGGAAGGAGACGAAATCGGCCGGCACCAGGGCCTGATGCACTACACGCTCGGCCAGCGGCAGGGGCTGGGAATCGGCGGCCTGCGCGATTATCCGGAAGCGCCCTGGTATGTGTTGCGCAAGGAACTTTCCACCAATACGCTCTACGCGGTGCAGGGCGAAGAACACGCCGCCCTCCAGAGCAGCGGCCTGATTGCGAAAATGCCCGCCTGGATCAATGGCGCCGCGCCAAACCTGCCAATACGCTGCAGCGCAAGGACCCGCTACCGCCAGCGCGACATCGATTGCGAAGTTTCCGTGAACGACGCCGCCAGCCTGCGGGTAAGCTTTGACGAGCCGCAACGGGCCGTGACGCCGGGACAGTATGTGGTCTTCTACGATCAGCAGCGTTGCCTGGGAGGCGCGCCAATCGAGCGGGGGCTGTAACAGAGGAATCGGAATTTCTCATTCTGGCGCTCCCGCTCTCATGTCATTCCGCGCGAAGATTCCTTCCTTTTGAATCTTGCCGGGCCTATCTGCTAGATTTGCCGCTTCTCTGGAACGGGAGCACGAAATGGAAATTGCCTGCCTTGATCTGGAAGGCGTACTGGTGCCGGAAATCTGGATTGGCGTAGCCGAGCACACGGGAATTGACGCCCTGCGGGCTACCACCCGGGATGTGCCGGACTACGATGCGCTCATGCGCCAGCGGCTCGGCCTGCTTGAGCGGCATGGCCTTGGCGTGGAGCGGATTCAGCAGGTGATTGCCGGGATGGCGCCGCTTGCCGGCGCGAAAGACTTTCTCGACTGGCTCAAGGCGAGATTCCAGGTGATTATCCTGTCGGACACCTTCTACGAGTTTTCCCACCCCCTCATGCGGCAACTCGATTTTCCCGCGCTGTTCTGCCACCGGCTCGAAATCAGCGGGGGCCGCGTCACCGGCTACCGCCTGCGGCAAAAGGATCCCAAACGGCAGAGCGTCAAGGCCCTGCGCCAGTTGAATTTCCGCGTCATTGCCGCGGGCGATTCCTACAACGACACGAGCATGCTCGAAGAGGCCGACGCCGGCATTCTGTTCAAGGCCCCCGCCGCGGTGGCGGAGGCCTTTCCGCAATACCCCTCAGTCGATACCTTTGACGAACTGAAGCAACAGTTCCGCCTCGCCAGCGAACGCGAGATTAGCTAGGGGCCTGCGCCGCAGGAACTCCTAGCCCGTATCGACGGACGAGCTGTGGAACTCGAAATCGCTGGCGTCGAGATTGTCGATGCTGAAATTGACCAGGGTGATCGAGCCGCCGCCTTTGTCGGAGAAGTCGATCACCACATTCGCGCCATCCTGCCGGGCGTTGATGTCGCCAAAACCCGAGATGGCGGTGAATTCGGTCAGGTTGATGCTGTCTTCCCCGTTGTTGAAATCCATGATCTTGTCGTTGCCGTCGCCGGGGCCGTAGTAGAAGGTGTCCCGGTCGGTTTCCCCGGTGGCGGTGCCATCGCGATAATGGGTATCTCCGGTATTGCCGTCGCCGTACAAGGTGTCGTCGCCGGCGCCGCCCACGATATGGTCATCGCCTTGTCCGCCCACAATGAAGTCATCGCCTTCGTCGCCTTTCAGCTCGTCGATGCCGCGGTTTCCGTACAGGTAGTCGTCGCCTCGGCCTCCGGCAAGATGATCGTCGTCTTCGCTGCCGACGAAGGAGTCGCTTCCGCTCCCGCCGACCCGGAAGACGGAGGTGTCAGTCAGGACAAACATGTCCTCGCTGAGCTGATTGGGCGAATTCACGCCGGTCAGCGTAATCGAGCCTCCGCCCCATTTCGACAGGTTGATCTTCACGCCGTCACTGGTGGCTTCCATGAACCAGCGCAGGTCGAACCAGGCGATTCCGTCGCTGAATTTCGATAGATCGATCTTGTCGGTTCCCGGCTTGAAATCCTCGATCGTGTCATGGCCGTCGCCGGGCATGAATACGAATATGTCGGAGCCATCGCCGCCCTTCAGCGAATCATTGCCTTTGCCGCCCACCAGGATGTCATGGCCCGCTCCGCCTTCCAGGGAGTCATTGCCACCCTTGCCGCTGATCACGTCGTGGCCATCGCCGCCGATGATGATGTCTCTTTCATCGGTGCCGGTGAGGGTTTGGTTCGATGCGGTTTTACTTGTTGCCATGGTCTGATCCTCCGCTTGGCCTCTCAACTGGATATCGGCCAACCGCTCCGATTTCCTTCATGCGCAAGTCTGGCAATTTGCCGGGGAAATTGCCAAGATTCTTTTCCAATAGGGCTGATAAGTTTTGCTTATCACTCTTGAGTGCTTGTGAAAGAAAGCTGCTGTGGCGACTGTACGTCTTGTTGACCTGCCGAAGCAGCCAGTTCGGCAGCCAGGCCGATGTATGTGCGCGGAGCGAGCTTTCGCAGGGAGGCTTTGGCCGCTTCGGGAATGGCCAGGGAATCGACGAATGCAATAATGGCGGCCTGATCGATTTGCCGGCCGCGGGTGAGTTCTTTCAACTTCTCATACGGTTCCGGCACGCCATGGCGGCGCATCACGGTCTGCATCGCCTCGGCGAGGACTTCCCAGCTTTTGTCGAGGTCGGCATCGATCGCTTCGGCGTCGAGTTCCAGCTTGTCAAGCCCGTTCAGGGTGGAGCGAAACGCGATGAGACTGTAGCCCAGGGCGATGCCGAAATTGCGGATTACCGTGGAATCGCTGAGATCCCGCTGCATGCGGGAAACCGGCAGTTTTTCGGCAAAGTGCCGGAGCAGGGAATTGGCAACGCCGGCATTGCCTTCGGAATTCTCGAAATCGATGGGGTTCACCTTGTGTGGCATGGTGGAGGAGCCCACTTCGCCGGCCACGGTTTTCTGGCGAAAATAGTTCAGGGAGATGTATTCCCAGAGGTCGCGGTCGAGATCGAGAACGATGGTATTCAGGCGGCTGAGCGCCGCGCAGTATTCGGCGAAGGAATCGTAAGGCTCGATCTGGGTGGTGTACGGATTCCAGGCGAGCCCGAATCCTTCGACGAATTCCCGGGCCAGATTCGGCCAGTCGACTTCCGGGTATGCCGCCACGTGGGCATTGTAATTGCCCACCGCGCCATTGATCTTGCCAGGCAGTTCCACTTTCTGGAATTTTCGCGATTCCCGGCGCAGCCTCCAGACGAAGTTGGCCAATTCCTTGCCCACGGTGGTGGGGGAAGCCGGCTGGCCGTGGGTGCGGGAAAGCATGGGCCGGGAGGCGTACTCGGTCGCCATGACGGCGAGTTTGCCGGTCAATTCCCCAAGCGCTCCGAGCAGCGCCTCGCGCCCGTCGCGAAGCATCAGCGCATAGGCGAGATTGTTGATGTCCCAGGTGGTGCAGGCGAAATGCACGAATTCGAGATGCGCCGCCAATCCCCGCCTTTGTGAAACCTTTTCTTTGATAAAGTATTCCACCGCCTTGACGTCGTGGCTGGTGGCTTCTTCAAACTCCTTGATACGCACGCAGTCCGATACGGAAAACTCCTCCGCGATCGCTTGCAGAAAGGCCCTGTCCGAGTCACCGGGCGGCGGGCATTCGGGTACGCCGGGATCGCGGGCAAGCCGCAGCAACCATTCGATTTCAACCCGAACCCGGTAGCGCATGAGCCCGAATTCGCTGAAGATCGGGCGAAGCTCGGAACACTTGTCGTGATAACGCCCATCAATGGGAGACAAGGCCAGCAAGGCGGATTCATTCCTCATCGACAACACTCACGGAAATTTCCTGCTCATTCCACTCAAGAGCGGCCAATCTAGCAGATAGCCCCGGAAATGTTAAAGCCCGGAAGTGATCCATTCACCGAAAGCCACTGTCGAATCCAGGTGTCTGGCGACTACGCAAAAGACATCAAGGATGCCGTAAGCCGCTGTCGGCGGGCGGTGCGCAGCGGGCGTGCGAGGCATGGAAAGCCGAGCCCGAAGCGTACAGGGACGTATTCACAGCGTCCGCTGCGCACCGCCCGCCGACAGCGGCGAGATGCCTGAAGTCCGGAGGCGCCCGATTCACAGGGATTCCACTTTACCCCCGCAAGGAAATTCCGCAGAATCGCCGCTCGGAATCCGGGAACCCGTGATGACCTCCGCTGCCGACCTGCAGGAAATGAATACGCGCCTCGCCAATGCATCGCCGCGGGAGATCTTGCGGCATGCGTTCGAGACTTGGCCCGACTGCGCGCTTTCCTTCAGCGGCGCCGAAGACGTGCTGCTGCTGCACCACGCGAGCAGGCTGCGAAAGGATATTGCGGTGTTCACCCTCGATACCGGCCGCCTGCATCCGGAGACCTATCGCCATATCGAGCAGGTTCGCGAAAGTTACGGGGTGACCATTGACCTGCTGAGCCCCGATCCGGCGAAGCTCGAACGGCTGGTGCGGGAGAAAGGCCTGTTCAGTTTTTACCGCGACGGCCATGAAGAATGCTGCGGAATTCGCAAGATCGAACCCATGGGGCGGCATCTGGCGAAGCACACCGCCTGGATCACCGGCCTGCGGCGGGATCAGTCGCCCGGCCGCCGGGACGTTGCGCTGTTCGAACTCGACCCGCAGTTTGCCGGCTCCAGCGGACCATTGGTCAAGATCAGTCCGCTGGCGAGGCAGAGCTCGGGACAGGTCTGGGAACAGATCAGGATGCTTGAGATACCTTACAATCCGCTGCACGACCGGGGCTTTGTCAGCATCGGCTGCGAACCCTGCACCCGGCCCACGGGCCCCCATCAGCATGAGCGCGAAGGGCGTTGGTGGTGGGAGGAGACCACACTCAGGGAATGCGGATTGCACAAGCGCTGACATGGAATTTCTGATTCAGGTGCTGGCTGGAGCCATGGTGGGTTTCGCAATCGGGGTTACCGGCGTGGGCGGTGGATCATTGATGACGCCCTTTCTGCTGCTGCTCGGCTATCCGGCGCCGGTGGCCATAGGCACCGACCTGTTCTACGCCGGGATTACCAAGGTGGGCGGCGCCGTGGCCCATCACCGGCGCAATCATGTGGCCTGGCCCATCGTGCTCTATCTCGCCGCCGGCAGCATACCCGCCGCCATCGCGGTGCATGTCTTTCTGCTCGACGCCCTGTTCCAGAACTCAGCCCTGTTTGAAGAAGTGCTCACCCGCAGCCTGGGCGCCATGCTGATCGTCACCTGCCTGATTCTGGTGCTGCGCAACCGCTTGCCCAAAGTGCCCAGGAGCTATGTGCGGGAATCCTTTTTTCTGACCTGGGTCACCGGTGTCTTTCTCGGCGTCTGCGTTACCCTGTCCTCGGTGGGCGCCGGCGCTTTTGGCGCGGCGGTGCTGCTGATGCTGCATTCGCGGCTTTCGGCGGTGCGCATCGTCGGCACCGATATCGCCCACGCCGTGCCCCTGACGCTGATTGCCGGGCTCGGCTATCTCGGCGGTGGCTTTGTGGACCCGGTCCTGCTGCTCAGCCTGCTGCTCGGTTCCCTGCCCGCGATCCACCTGGGCACCCGGGTGGGCCACCTGCTGCCGGAAAGAATCCTCAGGGTGGCCCTGGTGATGATTCTGGGCAGCCTCGGGCTGTATTACAGCCTGTTTGTCTGAAACTGTTTTTCAGGAATTGAGCACGCCGTGTGGCACGTGGCCCGTGGCCACATGGTTGCTCGCGGCGTCGCAATGATCGAGATGGTCATCGAAGAAGATGTCCGCCTCATAGGCCCGCAGGAACTTGTCCTTGGGCAAGCCGCCGAGAAAAAGCGATTCGTCGATGCGGATTTTCCAGGCCCGCAGGGTGCGCACCACGCGCTCGTGGGCGGGCGCCGAGCGGGCGGTAATCAGGCAGGTGCTGATCGGCGCCTCGCCGTCGGGAAAGGCCGTCTGGATCTGCTGCAGGGCGGCAAGGAAAGGCTTGAAGGGGCCGCCTTCGAGGGGTTCCCGGGCGGCTTCGCTCTCGTTGCGGGTGAATCCTTCGAGGCCCTGCTGCTGGTAGATTTTCTCCGCTTCGTCGGAAAACAGCACGGCGTCGCCGTCGAAGGCGATCTTGAGGTGGTCGTCGGACTGCTTGCTGTGCGCCGAAGGCACGATGGTGGCCGCCGCCACGCCGAGTTCAAGCGCCTGGCGCACATCGGCACCGTCAAGGGACAGGAACAACTGGCTGCCGAAGGCGGGAATGTAGCGCCAGGGGCTGTTGCCGCTGCAGAAGGCGGCCCGGGAAATGGCGAGCCGGTAGTGCTGGATGGAGTGGAAAATGCGCAGGCCGGTATCGGCGCTGTTGCGCGAGAGCAGGATGACCTCCACTGCGGGACGTTCCAGAATTTCGTTGAGTTTCAATAGTTTGTTGACCAGATTGAAAGCCACGCCGGGATCCAGGGGGGTATTCTCCGCGGCGATCTGGTGGCTGCGGTAGGCCGCGAGCCCCTCTTCCTCGTAGATGCGGTGGCTGTCGGCGAGATCGAACAGGGCGCGGGAGGAAATCGCCACCACGAGACGATCTCCCTGCTTGCTCTTCTTATCCGGCACCAGCGCTGACCTCCTTTTGCATCCGGGTCATGCGGATTCCGGCGCCGGCAAGCCCGCAATAGCCGCCGGGGTTCTTGGCGAGGTATTGCTGATGATAATCTTCCGCATAATAAAATTCATCCAACTGCTTGATTTCCGTTGTTATATTGGAATATCCACGAGCATTTAGCAGGGTCTGGCAATGTTCTCTGCTTGCCTTTGCGATGGTTTCCTGCCCGGTGGATGTGGCGTAGACCGCCGAGCGGTACTGGGTCCCCCGGTCATTGCCCTGGCGCATGCCCTGGGTGGGGTCGTGGTTTTCCCAGAACGTCGCGAGCAGATCCTCATAGGCGATCTGTTCGGGGTCGAAACACACGAGCACGACTTCGGCATGGCCGGTCCCGCCGCTGCAAACTTCCCGGTAGGTCGGATTGGCGTGGTCGCCGCCGGCATAGCCCACGGCGGTGCTGTACACGCCCTCCAGTCCCCAGAACAAGCGTTCGGCGCCCCAAAAGCAGCCCATTCCGAAAACCGCCCGCTCGGTCCCCGCCGGAAAAGGCTCGCAAATCCGATTCTCGTTCACAAAATGCCGCATGACCACTCGTTGAAACCCGTCACCCAATCCCGCATGATAGCGCACTCTTTGGTTTCGGCCAGAGATTGGTATTCCCGTCATTCTGCGCGGAGCGAAGCACAGAATGACGGGAGGGGGACTTCGCTCCGCGTAAAGTGGCGATAGGGGTAAAATCCCGGCATGAACACGGCTTTGCTCGAAAACTACGGGGTGCGCGATCTGGTCCTTTCCCGGGGGCTGGGCTGTCGGGTCTGGAGCGAGGATGGGCGCGGGTACCTGGATTTCGCCATGGGTATTGCGGTCAACAGTCTGGGGCATTGCCATCCGCGGCTGGTGGAGGCGCTGACCGAACAGGCCGGCTCGCTTTGGCATACTTCCAACCTGTTTCGCATTCCGGCGGGTGAAAAGCTGGCGGAGAAGCTTACCGGGCTGTGTTTTGCCGACCGGGCCTTTTTCTGCAATTCCGGCGCCGAGGCCATGGAATGCGGCTTCAAGATGATGCGCCGCTACCATCATGCCCGGGGCGATACCCGGCGCAAGCGCATTATCGCATTCAGCGATTCCTTCCATGGCCGCACCCTGGCGACGATTGCCGCGGCGGGCAACTCCGCCCATTGCGAAGGTTTTCTTGCCGGCGACAGCGGCTTTGACCAGACGCCTTTTGGCGACTCGGGGGCGCTGGCGCAGGCGATTGATGGCGCAACCGCCGGGGTTGTGCTTGAGCCGGTGCAGGGGGAAGGCGGCATTCGTCCCGCGGACCCCGCATGGCTCGGGGAAGTGCGCGCCATTTGCGACGAGCATGGCATTCTGCTGCTGTTCGACGAAGTGCAGTGCGGGGTGGGTCGCAGCGGCAGTTTTTACGCCCATCAGCAACTCGGCGTCGAGCCCGACCTGCTCGCCTCGGCCAAGGGGCTCGGCGGCGGTTTTCCCGTGGGCGCCTGTCTCGCCCGGGAGGAAGTCGCAAGCTGCATGGTGGCCGGCAGCCATGGCAGCACTTTCGGCGGCAATCCCCTGGCCGTGTCCGTGGCCAATGCCGTGGTGGACGAGATCGCCCAGCCCGGCTTTCTTGACCGGGTGCGCGAACAGGGCGAATATTTTCGCGGCGCCCTGGAAGAACTTGCCAGGGCAAACCCCGGCCTCATCCGGGAAATCTCCGGGCTCGGGCTGATGATCGGCGTTTTTCTGCATGCCGATGCCGGGGCTTTCCTGTCGGCCTTGCGGGGGAAGGGGCTGCTTGCGGTGAAGGGAGGCAACAACAGCATCCGCCTGCTGCCGCCGCTGAACGTGTGCCGGGAAGAGATTGACGAAGCCCTGGCGATCATCCAATCCGCACTGGAGACTGCACGATGAGATTTTTCACAAGAACCGCCCCTCCCTTGCTGGCCCTGTATGTTCTGTTATCCGGCAAGGCGCTGCCGGCGGAGAATGAAATGCCGATAGTTCCCTTTCGCGTGGAAATCCCCGGGGCGGCGCTGGAAGACCTGCGCGGTCGCCTGGCCAATACCCGCCTGCCGGACCAGATTCCCGATACTTCCTGGGAATACGGCGCCGAGCGCGCCTATCTGGAAGAACTGCTGGACTATTGGGCCAATGACTTCGACTGGCGCGCCCAGGAAGCGCGCATCAATGCCTTTGACCAGTTCCGCACCGAAATCGACGGAGTTGACCTGCATTTCATCCATCAGCGCTCGGCGAATCCCGAGGCCATGCCGCTACTGCTTGTCCATGGCTGGCCGGGCTCCATCAGTGAATTCCTCGGCGTCATTCCGGCGCTCACCGATCCGGCCTCGCACGGGGGCGACGCCGGCGCGGACGCTTTCCACCTTGTTGCGCCTTCCCTGCCGGGCTTCGGCTTTTCCGGGATTCCCGCGGAGCGCGGCTACAATCCCGAGCGAATCGCCCACATGCTGGCCGCGCTGATGGCGCGCCTCGGCTACGAAAGTTACGCCCTGGCCGGCGGCGACTGGGGCGCCATCATCAACCGGCATCTGGCCAACCACTATCCCGAACGCCTGATCGGCCTGCATTCCAACATGATTATCGCGCCGCCGCCGGAAGACGAGGCGCTGCGCGACCGGGCCGCGCCGGAGGAACTCGCCCTCACCGGCGCCAGGGCGGCATACATGCGGAACGAAACCGGCTATCAGCAGATCCAGGGCACCAAGCCCCAGACCCTGGGCTATGGCCTCAATGATTCACCGGCGGGTACCGCGGCGTGGATCGTGGAGAAGTTCCACGGCTGGAGCGACCTGCCCCAGGGGCCGGAAGGCGATCTGAACGAGAATTTCTCCATGGAAGACCTGCTGACCAATATCTCCATCTACTGGTTTACCGGCACGATTACCTCGTCCACGCGAATCTACTATGAAAACCGCAATACCCCGGCGGAGAAACCCGTCGGCTATATCGACGTGCCCACCGGGGTGGCGATTTTTCCCGCCGAGATCTATCTCGCGCCCAGGGCCTGGGTGGAAGCCGCCTATGACCTGCGGCACTGGACGGTGATGCCCCGGGGCGGCCACTTCGCCGCCCTGGAGCAGCCGGAGCTGTATCTGCATGACCTGCGGGAATTTTTCCGCCTGCTGCGTTAAGGTTGTGAACAAACTCGGGAGTATGCGAGATGAGCGCTGAATCGATTTCCGCGAACAATCACGCCGGCGGCATTCTGGGCTGGATTGAACGCGGCGGCAACCGCCTGCCCGACCCGGTGGTGATTTTCCTGTACTGCATCCTCGGGGTCATCGTTCTCAGCGTCATCGCCGCCGCCATGGGAAGTTCCGCCCCGCATCCCACCCAGGTGGACACCGCCGGCAACGCCCTGGTGATTCGCGCCGAGAGTCTGCTGTCGGCGGACAATATCCGCCGCCTGCTGGTGGAAATGCCCACCACCTTCACCAGTTTTCATCCCCTGGGCTATGTGCTGGTGGTCATGCTCGGCGCCGGCGTGGCGGAACGCTCGGGCCTGCTCGGCGCCGCCATGAGCGCGGCGGTAAGCAATGTGCCACGGCTGTTGCTGACGCCGGCGGTGGCCTTGGTGGGCATGCTCGGCAATCTCGCCGCGGACGCGGCCTATGTGGTGCTGATCCCCCTGGCCGGGGTGATTTTCGCCGCCGCCGGAAGGCATCCCGTGGCCGGCATCGCAGCCGCCTTTGCCGGGGTTTCCGGGGGCTTTTCCGCCAATCTGCTGCCGGGGCAACTCGACGCCCTGCTGTTCGGCATTACCGAAGCCGCCGCGGAAACCATCCTCCCCACCTGGGACGCCAATATCGCCGGCAACGCCTGGTTCATCGTCGCCATGACCTTCGTCTTTCTGCCGGTGATCTGGTATATCACCGACCGGGTCATCGAGCCCCGGCTGGCGCCCCTGGGCGAAGGCCCGGCGGAAAGCGGCAGCGCGGGCATCGTCAAGGACCCGGGCACCGCCATCAGCGATACCGAAAAGGCGGGGCTGAAACGCGCCGGCTGGGCGATTCTGGGTGTTGTGGCACTGTGGATCTTCCTCTGCATCGGACCGGGCACGCCATTGATCGATGAAGCGGCGCCGCCGGAAGCGCGCCTCAATCCCTTGTTCCAATCCCTGGTGGCGGGCTTTTTCGTCATCTTTCTGGCGGCGGGCTGGGCCTATGGCAGCGCCGCCGGCACCGTGAACAACCACCGCGACCTGGTTGGGATGATGCGGGACGCCATGGGGGACATGGCCTACTACCTGGTGCTCTCGTTTGCCGCGGCGCATTTCGTGGCGATGTTCAACTGGTCCAATCTCGGCCTGATCTTCGCCATCCACGGCGCCGCCGCGCTGGAAAGCTCGAATCTGCCCGACACCCTGCTGATGGCGTCCATCATCATCTTCGGCGCCCTGCTCAACCTGTTCATCGGCTCGGCAAGCGCCAAATGGGCCCTGCTCGCCCCGGTGCTGGTGCCCATGCTGATGCTGGTGGGGATTTCGCCCGAGATGAGCACCGCCGCCTACCGCGTCGGCGACAGCGCGACAAACATCATCACTCCGCTGATGCCCTACTTCCCGCTGGTGCTGGTATTCGCCCAGCGCTGGCGGAAGGATTTCGGCCTCGGCAGCCTGGTGGCGACCATGCTGCCCTATTCGGTGTTCCTGCTGCTGGCGGGGCTGCTGCTCACTATCGTCTGGGTGTATTCGGGCCTTCCGCTTGGCCCCGCCGCCCCGGTCTCGTTCAGCATGCCGTGAAGCGGCGCCCCCTCCGTCATCCTGCGACTACGCTTCGCTTCGCGCGGAATGATGGAGGGGACGCTTCGCTCCGCACGGGATGACAGGAAGGTTGGAGCGCCATAATGAGAATTGCTGGAATGACGGGCTACCGCTTGCAAATCGAAGGTGACGAAACGAAAATCGGCGGTGGCGTTCAAGCCAACATCCACCGAACAATGCGGGTAACGGCATGAAAAAGTTCTTGTTCCTCCTCGGTCTGGCCCACGGCTTGGCATTTCTGTCCGCGGCGAACGCCCGGGAAGTGGAGTATCCGGCGGTATACAGCGAACCCATGCCCTTGCTGGAAGAGGTCATGGGGGACTTCCACTATCCGATTTCCAGCGACAGCGAACTCGCGCAAAAATACTTCAACCAGGGCTTCCAGCTCATGTACGGTTTCGCCAAGACCGAGGCGGTTCGCTCCTTCCGCGCCTCTTGGCAGGAAGACCCGGACTGCGCCATCTGCTACTGGGGCGAGGCCTGGTCCTGGGGTTCCTATCTCAACGGCGCCATGACCACCGCGGAATCGCCCCGGGCGCTGGCGGCGGCGCGCAAGGCCATGGAGTTGATCGACAGGGCCAGCCCGAAGGAAGCCGACCTGATCCGGGCGATCCAGGTGCGCTACGTGGAGGACTACGAACCGGAAAGCCGCCGGGAGCAGGATGAGCTGTATCGCGACGCCATGGCGGAACTGGCGGAAAAATACCCGGACGATCTCGACATCGTGACCCTCTACGGCGACGCCCTGTTCCTGCTTGAGGAACGGCGCGGCTATCGTTCCCTGGAAAATCCCAATACCGTCCACCTGCACAATGTGCTGCTTTCGGTGCTGGAACGCGACCTCGCCCATCCCGGCGCCTGCCATCTGCTCGTGCACGCTTCGGAATCGACGCCAACCCCGGAACTCGCCGCTCCCTGCGCGCGCTATCTGGGCGACACCATCCCCGGCTCCAGCCATATCAACCACATGCCGAGCCACACCTGGAACGAGATGGGGCTCTGGCATGAGGCGGTGCGGGCCAATACCAGGGCCTGGCATTCCGACCAGAAAGCCGCCTACGGCCGCGGCGTTTCCACCTACGCCACCCACAATCTGACCATGCTCTACTACGCCGGCGCCATGGGCGGGGAAAGCGCCGCCTCGCTGAAAGCGGCCCGGGACCTCGCGGGACTCAATGGCAACACCGCCATGCTGAGCCTGGCGCTGGTGCGTTTCGGCCGCTTCGAGGAAATCCCCGCGGTCACCCAGGCGCCGGCGGGTGAAGTCAATCGCGCCATGTACGATTTCGCCCAGGGCTACGCCGCGCTCAAACTCGGCGACGCCGACCGCGCCCGGCAAACCACGGAAGAATTGAAGGAACGCGCCGCCACCACCACGGCGCGCTTCCGTTTCCACGACGGCGCCGACATCATCGGCGCCATGGCGGGCATTCTCGAAGGCGAGATTCACTGGAGCGAGGGCGACCGCGAAGCCGCCATCGGCGCTTTCCAGGAAGCCATCGCCTACTACAACGACCTAAACTACGACGAGCCCGAACCCCTGCCCTTCTCCCCCCGCCACTGGCTCGGCGCGCTATACTTGGAAATGGGCGCCAACGACAGCGCCCTGGCGGAATACCGCCAGGACCTGAGCGAACATCCCAACAACGTCTGGTCGCTTTGGGGCGCGCGGCAGGCCCTCTTCGCCAAGGGCGAGTCCGACCCGGAAATCGACGCCACCCTGGAAGAACTCGGCAACTATGTGGACATCTGGTTCCCCACCACGAAGTTTTGAAAAACGTTCAGGAACTCCCGGCTGTTGCGTCGAGGCGGTTCAGCCGAATCCAGTCAAGCAGCGCCGCGTCGATGCGGGTCTGCCATCCCGGACCATCGGCCTTGAAATAGTCGATCACTTCCTGCGAAAGGCGGATCGTGGTCGATTTTTTCGGTTTTTCCAGAGGCGGCCGACCACGACGGACCAGCGTTTTCGCAAACTTGCCGGGCCAGACGCCCCGGGAAAGGTCCGGCGCCGTATCCGGATCAAAGCCTGGGTCCATAAAGTCTTCTTTCTCGTTCATTGGCCTTTCTCATGCTGATGACTCGAAGCTTTCGGTTTCTCGGCGTCCATACCAGCACCACCATTGAGGCTTCGAGATACCCTATGGTGATGTTTCGCATTTCGCCGTAGTTGCGTCGGTCATCCTCCACCGTCATGGTCGGGCCGGTAAAAACTTCCGCCGCCCGAGCCATGTCCAATCCCCGCACTTTCAGCGTCGTGCCGCGCTTTTCCCAGTCAAATTCGATTTGCATGTTTAATGTAACTACATTTAATGGCCTCGTCAACCCCTACAATGGGGTGGAAGCCTTACCGAAGATTCAGCCGGAATTACCCGACCCCCGCAAAAGTGTAGTCACCTTTCCAGGGTTCGCCATGAATTGGAAGAAACGCGGAAGGAGAGAGTACCCGCCAGTAAAGAACGACACAGAAGCCATTCAAGCCGAATTGCGGGAGGCGTTGATGTTGCCGAACATGCAGCGGATGATCATTTTTTCGTAGCGGGAGCGGTCGGCTTCCCGGAGTTCTTCGCGGTTGACCTGCATGAAGGCGAATTGCTGGATGACGAGCAGCGGCAGCACGATGCGCTGGCGCAACTCGATGCTGAGGCGGCTGGCGGGGTTGTCTTCGAGCAGGGTGCCCTGGCCGGAGATTTGCAGCACCATTTCCCGGCTCAGCCGGAATTCGTCGTGGATCAGGCGCCAGAAGGCGCCAAAGCGCGGGTGTCCGGCCAGGTGGGCGGTGAGCGCGAAATTGGCCTTGCTCATGCTTTGCATGCTGTTGCCCACCAGGGTCCGGAAGAAGCGGTTGCGCTGGTGGAGTTCCTTCAGTTCCCGCAATTTGCCGGCGTCGGCGAGTTGCCGCAATGCCGCGCCGAGGCCGTAGAATCCCGGCACATTCTGTCCAAGCTGCCCCCAGGCGCCGACGAAGGGAATCGCCCGCACATCCTCGAAATCGGCGCCGCCGCTCCCGCCCCGGCGCGCCGGACGGCTGGCGATGTTCGACTGGCTGTAGTAGCCCATGGTGCTCATCTGTTCCAGATAGGGCAGGAATTCCGGATGCGACTTGAAGCGCTGGTAGTGTTGCAGGCTGATGGCCGATAGCTGTTCGAGCAGTTCCCGCTGCTTTGGTTCGATTTCCCGCTCGGGCAGCTCAAGCAGATTGTTTTCGAGCCCGGCGGCGAGCAATTGCCGCAGATTGTGCTCGGCGGCCTGCCGGGTGCCGTAATGGGAACTGATGGTCTGGCCCTGGACGGTAAGCTGGATCTGGTTGCTCTCGATGGTTTTGCCGAGGGCGGCGTAGAACTGGTAGGTGTTGCCGCCGCCTCTTGCCGGCGGCCCGCCCCGACCGTCGAAAAAGTTCACTTCCACGCCGGCTTGCCGGGAGACCCGGGTGATGTCCTCCTTGGACTTGTAGATCGACCAGTTGGCGGTGACGTAGCCGCCGTCCTTGGTGCCGTCGGAAAAGCCGAGCATGACGGTCTGCCGGCAGTCCCGCCGCCGCAGGTGTTCGCGATAGCGCGGGTCGCCGTAGAGCCGCCCCATGAACCCACCGGCGCGTTCGAGATCGGCAATCGTCTCGAACAGGGGCACGATATCCACGCTGGGGCGCTCCCAGCCCGCGCCCCGCAGCAAGGCGTGCAGGACGGCCACATCGAGCGGGCCGCGGCAATTGCTGATGATGTAGCGATGGCAGGCGAGTTCGCCGTTGCGGGCCTGAATGTCCCGCATCAGGGCCAGGGATTCCATGGTGTCGGCGAACAGCGCGTCCGTGGATTTGGACCAGTCGAGACTCTGGTCAAGGTCCAGCAGAAAATCGATCTTTCGGGATTCCCCGAACCGGCTGAAGTCCGCGGGAAACTGGTCGGGATTCTGCCGGATCGCCTCTGCCAGACTGGCGCCAAGCACCCGGGAATCCTGGCGGATATCGAGGCTGGCGAAGTGAAAACCAAAAGTGCGGACCTTGAGCAGGAAGGAATCGAGCTGGTCGAGATAAAGCGACTGGTAGCGGCTGATGACCATTTCCCTGATCTGCCCGAGTTCGGCGATCAGTTCCGCCGGCGAGGCGAAGGCTTGCTCGAGGTCATTCACCAACTCGCGGTGCAGGCGGAGTTCGATGTCTTCCAGCCGTTCGTGGACTCCGGCAAAGCTGAGCCTGCGCTTCAACCTGCGCACATCCCGGTGATAGCGGCTGATGATGAGATTGCGCAGTTTTCCGGCAACTTTGGCGGTGATCGCGGGAGTTACTCGCGGATTTCCGTCACGATCGCCGCCGGGCCAGAAGCCGACGCTGAGCAGTTGCGGGTTGGGCCGGTAGCCGCCATTGAACTGCTCCCCGAGGCGGCTGTGGATCCGGGCGATGGCGGGATAGAAGATATTGCCGAGATACCAGCCGAGATTGACCGCCTCATCGAGTGGCGAGGGTTTTTCCTTGTTGAAGAAAGGCGTGTTGCCGAGCTGCTGCAGCAGATTGCGGGCCCGGGCGATGTCCTGCCCGCGGATGGCCCCGGTGAGGTCGGTAATGATGGCGAGCACCTTGCCGGGATAAAACTGGGTGGGGTGGGCCGTGAGGGTCACCCGGGCGCGGAAGCGTTCGAGCAGGGCGCGCAGTTCGCGCTGCGAGCTTTCGCCGCCGGACCCGCCGCCGAGGCGCCGCAATTCATTGCCCGCCGCGGTTTCGTGGATTTTTTCGAAGGCGGCGTCTTCCAGGGCGTCCACGAGCACGATCTGGCGCTCGACGTACTGGATCACCTTGAACAGGAAGGCGACCTTGGCGTCCTCGTCAAAATCCGGGCGATGGCTGGCGAAAAAATCGCCGAGTATCTGCCGCGGATTGGCGCCGGCATCGAGCCCTTGCCGACAGGCTTCCTCAAGCAGGGGCAGCAGCACGCCGGTTTGCTGCACGGCGTCGAGGGGCAGGGTGAGAAACAGGCCATTGTAGAGCTGATAATTCAGCTCAACGAGATTGCGGTAATCCTTGTGGACAGATTGGATGGACATGGCTATAAGGGGAGACCGCGCCGCCGCGCGCATGATAACGCACCCATGGCTGGTATGCAGTCCCGCAAGTCCGCCGCTTTCCAGCGTGTCGCCCGCAATGCCTGATGCCGCGGGACCCGGCATATCCCTGCTGGCGCTGGCTGTGGCGGCGGCGGGCGCCTGGCTGCCCTGGGCGGCGTCTCGCGCCTGGCGCGGACCATGGCGCAAGGCGGCGCTGGCGCCCTTGCTGCTTGGCTTGCTGTGGCTGGTGTGGATGATTGCCCGGACGGCGGCGAATCCCGGCGATGGCGCCAACTGGCAATTGCCGATTTTCGCCTGGGCCATGCTGACGCTGGTCTACATGGCCTGCGCCTTCACCATCAAGTCGATTCTTGACAAGGCCCGGCGCTGAGAGGCCCCGTTCCCCGTCATTCTGCGCGGAGCGAAGCGGAGTCGCAGAATCTCGTGGGGAGGCCACTGCCTGAGATCCTGCGACTTCGCGCAGGATGACAGGAGCACGAGGCGCAGGATGACGGATGATATTACAGCGCAAGCAGGCCGAACAGGAAGAACAGGATGGCCGCGAGGGCGGCGCAGCACAGTGCGTAGGGCAACTGGGTTCTGACGTGATCGATATGGTCTGTGGCCGAGGCCATGGACGCCACCACGGTGGTGTCGCTGATGGGCGAGGCATGATCGCCGAATACCGAGCCCGATAGCACCGCCGCGAGAAAAAAGCCGGGATTGATTTCCAGGGCAAGAGCGGTCTGCACGGCGATGGGCACCATGATGGCGAAGGTGCCGAAACTCGAACCGATGGAGAAAGCGGTAAAGGCCGACAGGACGAAGAGCAGCGGCAGCAGCAGGCCCGGCGGCAGGGCATCTCCGGCAAGCCCGGCGACATAGGTTCCCGTGCCCAGCGCATTGGCCACATCACCCAGGGCCAGGGCGAACAGCAGAATCACCGCCACCGGCAGAAGCCCGCCGGCGCCGCGCAGAAAAGTGCGCATCAGTTCATCCACATGGCTGCGCCGGTCGAGGAGCACGAGCAGCCAGCAACAGGCCAGCGCCAGCAATACCGCCCAAAGCACCGAAGTCGAACCCGAACCGGCCAGCATGTCGCCGTCGCCGGTAATCCACAGCGCGGCAGGCATACTGAGCACCATGACGGCAATCGGGGCGATCATGTAGCGGGCCCGGTCGCCCTCCCCCGCCGCTTCCCCGCTGGATAGAATCGAAGGGTCCACCATGGGGGTGGCATTGGGCCAGAGCAGTTCACCGGATGCGGTGCGCCTCTCCGCCCGGGCCATGGGGCCGAAGTCGAGACCGCGCCAGATGACGAAGGCGCTGAATCCGATGGCGAGAATCGGATAGAAATTGAGCGGAATCGCCGTGAGAAAGACGCTGATTGGCTCATCCACCGAGGTGGAGGCAAGCAGGCCGAGCACGATGGCGCCCCAGGCGTTGAGCGGAATCAGAATGCACACCGGCGCCGAGGTCGAATCGATGATGTAGGCGAGTTTCTCCCGGGATATCCGGTAATGGTCGAACAGCGGCCGGGAAATCGCCCCGGCCACCAGCAGGGTGATATTGGATTCCACGAAAACCACCACGCCGGTAAACCAGGCCAGCCATTTCGCCCGCCAGCCGTTGTTGACCCAGGCGCTTTGCTCAAGCAGGCGGATGAAGCCGCGCACGCCGCCGCTCTGCTCGATGGTGGCGATCAGGCCGCCGATAATCAGGGTGAAAACCAGCACCCGGGTATCGCCGGGATCGGAGAACACGTTGATGAGGCCGTCCAGCGCCAGGGGCAGGGCTCGAATCGGATCGATGCCCTGGAGCAGGCAGAATCCCGCCCAGATGCCGATGCCCAGGGAGATCACCACCTGTCGGGTGGCGATGGCCAGCAGAATCGCCAGCAGGGGCGGCAGGATCGATAGCGCGTTCGGCTGATAAGTATCCATGCGGCCCGCCGCCGTTGCCGTTGCTGTTCCGGGATACCTGCTTATCGCGCCTGTTGCGCTTATTGCCCCAGACTGGCCATGGTGATCACGTAGGCCCGTATGGCCTCGGCGTCGGAGTCATCGATGACGCCTTCCCAGGAGGCCATGCCGGCGTCGGCCAACTCCCCTTCCATGACTACGGCATGCCAGGCCCCGGCGTCGCCGAGCAAGGGGCTCGTGCGCAGGTCGGGATAGGTGTCGAGGCGGATGGAGACGGCAAAGGGGCCATGGCAGACGCTGCAATTGCGGTTGTATGCGGTTTCGCCCTGGGCGATGGTTTCATTGGAGGCGTCGATCTGGGGCAGTTCCACGGGCGCCGGAGCGCCATCGGCGAGTTCGGGCATTTCCGGCAGCCTTGCGTCGCCGCCGATGCGATACACCAGCAGGCGCGAATTGTTGCTGGAAAGGTCTGTGGTGGATACCGCCGCGCCGGGGCCTTCCGCCGGCAGGGCGGGAGAGCCCACAAGCTGGGCAAGGTACTGCTCGCCTTCGATGGCGTAGGTGGATGGCGCCGCCATGACGCCGGCCTGGGTCAGGGTGCTCCACAGGCGCTCGCCGGTGGCGTCGTCGAAGGCGGCGAGTTCGCCGGAGCGGTTACCCTGGAAAACCAGGCCGCCGGCGGTGGCCAGAACGCCGGCGGCGCTGGAGCCGCCGGGATGCATGACGCGCCAGACTTCCTCCTGGGCCACCGGGTCCCAGGCCTTGAGCAGTGCGGCGTTCACCGGCGCATCGGGCAGGCTCAGCATGAAGCCCACGCCGCGTCCGAAATCGATGCCGGTGTTCCAGCCTTCCGGGTCCACCACGAATTCGGCGTCGGCGACATAGCCCAGGAAGTTCTCGGTCACCGGAATATAGACCAGATTGGTGCGCTGGCTGAAAGCCATGGGATACCAGTTGTGTCCGCCGAGTGGACCCGGGCTCACCAGCGCCGGCTGCCCGGTGCGGTCATAGCGCGCCTCGGGCATTTCCACCGGACGCCCGGTGTCCGGGTCGATATGGCTCGCCCAGTTGACCGGGGTGTAGGGTTCGGCGGAGATGAATTCGCCGCTGGCGGCGTCGAGCACATAGAAGAAGCCGTTCTTGGGCGCCTGCATCACCACCCGGCGCGTCTCGCCGTCGATTTCCAGGTCCGCCAGCATGATGTGCTGGGTGGCGGTGTAATCCCAGGTCTCGCCGGGGACGGTCTGGTAATGCCAGGCGTAGCTGCCGTCGTCCGGGTCCAGGGCGACGATGGAAGTCAGGAACAGGTTGTCGCCGCCGTCGGGGCTGCGCAGGCTCTGGTTCCAGGGCGAACCATTGCCGACACCGATATAGAGCAGGTCGAGTTCGGCGTCATAGGCCATGGCGTCCCAGACCGTTCCGCCCCCGCCGAGGCGCCACCATTCGCCGGTCCAGGTATTGGCGGCGGCGGTCATGACATCGCTTTCGTAGCCGTCCGCGGGATTGCCGGGCACGGTATGGAAGCGCCAGACCTGCTCGCCGCTTGCGGCGTCATAGGCGGTGACATAGCCGCGCACGCCGTACTCCGCGCCGCCATTGCCGATCATCACCAGGCCCTTGATGACCCGGGGCGCGCCGGTGATCGTGTAGGGCAGCGCCGGGTCGGTGGTCATGGTTTCCCAGGCCAGGCTGCCGTCGGCGGCATTGATCGCCACCAGGCGGCCGTCTATGGTGCCCACGAAGACCTTGCCGTCCCAGACCGCGACGCCGCGATTGACCACGTCGCAGCAGGCGTCGCGGCCCTTGTTGCGGTCCACCTCGGGGTCGTACATCCACAGCGGCTCGCCGCTTGCCGCGTCAAAGGCGTACACCATGCTCCAGGCCGTGGAGACATACAGCGCCCCGTCCACCACGATGGGCGTGGCTTCCTGCCCGCGGCTGGTGTTGACCCCGGCGTACCAGGCCAGCCCAAGCTCGCCCACATTGTCCCGGTTGATCCGGTCCAGCGGGCTGTAGCGCTGCTCGTCGTAGGTCCTGCCATAACTCATCCAGGAACCCGGCTCGTCGTCCGCCGCCGCCAGCCGCGCCGCATCGACCGCGGCCCCGTAATCCTGCGCCAGCGCCAATCCGCCCAGCAGCATTCCGCCAAGCAGGGCCATAACCCGCCAGCCCGAATATCCGTTCATCGCATCATTCATTTTGCTCATCGCCCGCTCTGAAAATTGATTCGTCTCCGCCAGCATCCATCAGCCGGACAAGGTGGAAACTGCATTGTCCGGCTATCTTTCAATTGAATTGGACCGATCAGATTACAGGAAGTTGTTCGGCCAGATGATGGAGCGCCACATATGGGCGACGGGGCTGCCGTCGAAGCCGAGTCCTTCCTTGGGTTGCTTGAAGTGGCGGCCGATGATGTCGGTGAAATCGTCCACATCGACCACCACGCCTTCCTCGAAGGAGTAAAGGTCATTGAGGGTAATGAGCCGGGACGACATGTACCACTTGTGGTTTTTGGCTTCTTCCCAGGCTTTCACGAGATAGGGCTCGGGCCTGTAGTCGGCGCCGAAGAAGCGGATATAGGCCTCGGGATACTCGTAGCCGACGCTTTCATCCGGGAAAAAGCGCAGCGCCTGGTGCTTCTCGATGGCCCAGGCGACTTCCTCGTCCACATAGGGGCCGACCATTTGCGCGCACCAGTAGCCGTGGTCGGTGCGGATCAGGTTGGAAACGCAAATGTCGTGCAGCAGGCAGGCCAGCACGATCTTTTCGTCCAGGCCGTTATTCTTCGCCAGCCGCGCGCTTTGCAGCACGTGGTTGGCCGGGGCGAAGCGCAGCTTGAAGAAGTCGATCAGCGTCGGGGCTTCCGGCATGACGGGCAGGCGCGGGTCGTTATGCTGGTACCAGGGCCGGGTATCGCCGGGGATCGGGTCTGGAGTGGGTTCGATGCCGCACATCCAGGGGGTGGCGATGCGCTTGTCGAGTTCGTCGCTCATGGCGTCTTCGAGGGCGTCGGCCTTGGCGGTGAGGGTGGTGGCGCCGGCTATGGAGGCGATAGAGGCGGCGCTGAGATTACTGAGGAAAGATCGGCGGTCCATGATTCTTCTCCGGGATTTGCGGGCGCTTCGGGCAGTATGTATCACAGGTGGCGCAAATACGCCAGCGGTGAGAGCAAGCCACCAGGAGCTTGCGCCGTGGGAATTCGCGAAAGCGAAAATTCGCTATCGCCGCGCCCCCGGCTGATCGATTGAGGCGAATATTGGTGGATATGCAACGAAATCGAGCGGCCGGGGGAGTGGACGGGAGCGGATTTGCAGCCGTGAATTCCCACGGCGCAGGCTCCTAGTTCGACATCGCCTGCTGCAGGGCCTGGTCTTCCAAGCACTTGATGGCGTCGCGCACTTCCACCCAGCGCGTCCAGCCGTTGTCGGCGTAGCCCTGGGCTTCGCTGGCGGTCATTGGGATATAACCACTCTGGATGGCATCCTGATCGCCCAAGGCGGCCAATACGCGGTTCCAGCGCTGGGCATGATCGCTGTTGGCGTCCTGTTCCCCGCTCCACATTTTCACCCTGGATTTCAGCTTGCTGTAGTCAGGCTGCTGCTGGTCGTTGCCATCTTCGGATTGAAGGCCGTCCTGATCGTCCTGGGACTTGGAGTTCGAACCTTGGCTCAGCGGCGTATTATTCCGTCTCCAGTCGATCCCGTCTGCCGTGCATCGTTCCCGGGCGTAGCGGGAACCCTGGTAGTATTGACCATTCGGAAACCGGGCTCCGTCATCCAGCGGTTCCAGGATCTTGATGGTGAAAGTGTCCCTGGCGGGGTCGATGTCATCGCTATTGCTAGTCTCGGTCATGCGAAGCACCACCGTCTCGTCGAGTTCGCAATTGTCGGTATAGATGGGCGTAAAAGGAATATAGCAGAGGCCTGTAGGACCTACTGTACATTCCAAAGCGGACATTGAGTAATCGACATCGCGCGTGGCCGTGCTTTCAGACGCGACAATTTCCAGGGTGATGACCAGAGTACTTAAGGACGACGGCGAAGTAGGTCTGGCAGAGACCGGCGCAGGAATATAGTTCCTGCTCTCAGTAGTTTCGCTTATCGAGGCCCCGGATTTGTGAAAACCAATCGTTTGCGCGACGGCCGGAGCGGCAAAAGCGAACAATAGCGGCAGGCATAGGAAATACCGCGTCAGGCTTCGCCGCAAACCGCGGGCGGCAGGCGGGGCGCATTGTCCCCGGCGGCGGCGCGCCCGGGTTCAGATGACGGGGCGGGGAACTCCCGGCGAGCGCGCCTTTCGAGCGCGCTCATGGCTCGGCTCGGCTCGGCTCGGCTCGGCTCGGCTCGGCTCGGCTCGGCTCGGCTCGGCTCGGCTCGGCTCGGCTCGGCTCGGCTCGGCTCGGCTCGGCTAACAATATGGTCTTGTTCGCTGATTTTCATTGTCAACTCCTATCTATGACCATGCGGACTCGCTGAATTCGTTCTTCCGATCCAACGACCGGGAGCCAAGATCCTGTGCCGTGGGAACAGTACTACAATTCCATTCGCCGCCGCAACCGGTTGTGCGGGTTCAGCACATGTGAGACTGAGAGGGGCTGTCCTTGTTTTTTCGAAGATACTCGTCGGGCGTCATGAAGTCGAGCGCCTGATGCGGTCGGACCTGGTGATAGAAGCGTCGATAGTCGTCGAGGGCGCGATTGGCGGCTTCGACGGTGAAATCGCCGTCGTACCGGTTCCAGAACTCGACGCGGGTGGTGTCGTTGGCGCGTTCGACGCAGCCGTCGGGTTGGGGCCGTTTCGGGGGCAGCACGAACAGGGGGATCTTCAGGTCTTCGCAGGCCTGTTCGAAGTCGGCGCGGAACTCGCTGCCGCCGTCGACCTGGGCGGAGACGAGCGGGAACGGGAGTTGCGCGCGGACGGTTTCCAGGAAGCGTTTGGCGTTGCGGGCGGTGGCGCGGCCGGAGACCTGGACGACCATCTGCTTGCCGACGGGGGAGACGGCCTTGAACTCCTTCAGTTGCTTGCTGTCGCGGGAGGCGGACAGGTGGTCGATCTGGACGAGTTCGCCGGGCCGTTCGGGTTTTTCTCCCTTGGACAGGCGCCGGGCGTGACCGTGGAAGCGCCGCGGCTGTTTGACCTTCACGCGGCCGCGGCAGAAGGCGCAGGGTTCGATGCGGCCGAGGCGCACGCCTTTGGCGAGGATCCGGCCGACGGTGGACTCGCTCAAGTCGATGCCCTCGCGCAGCGGCAGGACACGGAGTTTCCGTTTGCCCATGAAGGGGAAATCGCGCCGCAAGGCCCACACCTTGCGCTCTTCGGCGGCGCTCCATCGCGGCAGGGAGACATGGTGGGGCCGGCGGCTTTTCGCGCACAGGCCGGACGGGCCGTCGCGTCGGTAGCGCTTGCGCCAGCGGTAGAGCGTGGCGCGCGCCCAGCCGATGGCTGCCAGGGCGGTGGCTTCGGAGCAGCCTTCCCCGCGCAATGTCTGGAAGAGTTCGAGTCGGCGCAGGCGCTCGCGCGCCTCCGCCGGCAGTGTGTCATTCACCTTGAAGCCGCGGTGGGATTTTACGCGCAGAGATTGAATCTGCATGGTTCGGTCTCCTTATTGTGTGAGAAACAACAAGGGTACCCCGAACCGGCGTTCCGGCACGCGCGAGCGTGCCGGAACGCGCTCCGGATTCCAGTCGCTTCGCTCCTTCCATCCGGAGCGCGTCAGGCTTTCGTCCCTGGACTGAATCGACCGTCACCGGATCGCCGATTCAGTCTCACATGTATCTGAACCTACACAGCGGGACGGCGATCCAGCGGTGAGAACAATCTACCAGGCCAGATTGAGTTCGATGCCGATGCCGTGGTCCGGCGGGGACATTGGGCTTTCCCGGCGGTTGAGCTTGAGGTTGAGGCGCAGGTCCGGGGCGTCTTCGTCGAGGGGCTCGAACCGCCAGCCGAGGCTGTAGTCGCTGCCATGGCCCGTAATGCTGTAGCCCAGGACGGGTTCGCCGCGGTAGCGTTCGCGGAACATGGGCATTCCCCAGCTTGTCTCGGCGGTCCAGCGGGCGCCAGAGCCCTGGCTGGACACGTAGTCGGCGATCGGGTCCGAGCGGAACAGGGCGTCGAGGCCGCCGGAGGATTGCCCGCCGATTTCCTGGCGCAGGCTGAATTTCGGGCCGAATCCGCCTTCTTGCGCCGGGCTCCAGCTCAGCGACGCCGACAGGCCTCGGTCGCCGCGGCCCTCCGCCTCGTGGGCAAGCAGGGTGCGGGCTTCGATATCCAGCGTCAGGCCAAGTTCCGGCGCGTTCCAGGCCAGGCCGCCGCCGACTTCCACGCCGAATCCGGTTTCCGCGTCGCCGCCGTCGTGGCGCAGGCCGGCTTCGAGCTTGGGGGTGATGTTGCCCGCGCCGAGGGCGAGGCTCCAGCTTCCTTCGACGCCCAGCCGCAGCCGGCTCACGGAGGCGTCCGCGCCCATCATGCCCATGGCGCGGCTCGATGTGGTATGCGCCCAGAGCGCGTCGGAGATCAGCGCCAGGGCGGGGCCGCCGCCATTGGAATCGCCGAACAGTTCGCCGCGCAGTCCCGCCGCCGCCATGGCCCAGCCGAGATCGGCGCGCAGCGCCCTCGAATCGGGATCGGCCGCGGCCTGACTGTCGTTCGCCGCCGCGGAATGGCTGTTGCCGAAATCCAGGCGCAGTTCGCCCTTGCCGTAACCCGCCGCGCCCCAGAGGCTCAGTTTTTCGGAGCCCTGCCAGGCGGCGTAGGGGATCGCGGCGGTCAGGTTCGATTCGACGCCGCCGTCGCTGTTCGCCAGGCCGCGATAGCCGCCTTCGGCAAAGGTTTCGGTGATGGCGAGGCCGTACAGCCAGTCGCCCCGGAGATAATCGGCGCCGAGCATGGCGCTGTAGACTTCGCCGTCGATTTGCAGGCCGCCGTCGGCGCCGCCGAAGCGGTTCTGGGCGCCGCGGCCCCAGAAG
>JAJDSZ010000046.1 GCA_022827425.1 Pseudomonadales bacterium
CAGCGGAACGACAGCCTCGAAATCGGGTCGCAAGTGTTGCTGCAGCGCTTTCAACTGTGAAGCGTTTGGGACAGTCTTGCGAGCGTCCTTCGCACGCCAGTAACCGATAAATCGTTTCAACCACTTTTCGAATTGCCGAAAATCCCGGCCATCGGCTAGAACGGCACGATCCCACTCCGCGCTATCGGGAAGCCGCTCAACATCCGGCATGACAACACCGTAACCGGCCACGAATGCGTTGGAGAGAGAATCGGGAAGCTTTTGCCGCAATCCATGCAGCGCACCTTCTGCCTGTTTGAACGGTGATTCTCGCAGCCGATCAGTATCGCCAAACCGGTTTGTAGTTTCCCAGATGCCTTCTTGGCAGGAAACTCCGCCGCCTTTGATTTCAAGCACAAACAGGCCATCAGGCCCGCATACAACAAAGTCTATTTCCCCGAACCGCTTGTATTCATGACGCGGGAGGTTTAGCGAATGCATGGCAAACCAGGCATTCTGATCCGGCCCGGAAAACATCGTGCGCAACTGATCGAAGGTGCGCATTTCGGCATTGCTATTGGTGCCCAGGGGTTGAGTCGGGATCATCCGCATGACGAACCGTTTTCGTGTACCTTTTCTTCGATTTCCCACGCACTTGCGAGTTTCTTGCGCACTCCCGATTCGATCTCGGAGGTTACCGGTGGCCATTGTGCCAAACGGTGAAGAAACCGGGCCTTATCCAATATTTCGATAATAGATACTCTTCCAGGCAAAATGACTTGTAAATCGTTTCGTTCGAAAGTTGCCGGATAGTCGCCTTCCGCGAGCGTGATTCGCGTCTGGATGCATTGGTTCCAACCACAGTCGCGCGCCAGTTCCAAGGCTATTTCTTTTTGTACACTGCTCCACTCACCGGTCGGTGACACAAACAGTTCGCGCAAAGGGATGGGACGCCGGGGTTCCGCCAAGGCAAAACCGTCACTCCATGCCCTGTGTTCGACCTTGGCCATGTGATATTCCGTGAATGCGGCCAATTCTGGAATGCGCAGTTCGCGTCGAAGTTTAAGCCAGCTATCCCGTACACCGAACAAAATGCCGGCGAGAACGTATTCGGCATCACTCAACGACGAATGGGAGAACTCGAGCAAGTCGATACAACTCTCGCGCAAGCAGAACAGCAATAAGGGTCGGGATAGCGAACCCTTATGGCGTTCGAGTAGCTCGGTGATTGTTCCGCCGCCAAGTCCCAGACAACTCCGCATATCCTCAATCAAGCGTTCAAGACGCGTTCGGAATTCCATTTCCCGCAACTGGTCAAGCTGACTGTCCAGATACGTCAGCGCCGCATCGACCGGAGTTTGCGGACATTCTCTGGTCTGCTCGAATACCAGAGTATGGATAACTCCCCAAAAAAGACGTGCCCTGATATCCGCTTGCGGGTTTGTTCCACCACCGTCCAGCCAATTGGGAAGCTCGGCCAGTATTGGGTCGCTGTGGACCAGGTCACTATCCCTTTCGCTCGCGGCTCCCGCCGCCAAGCGAAAGGCCGCAAGCCCTAGAGCGCTTCGATTCGCCGTGTGGTAAAGCATCGCAATCACGCCGCCAAGGGCTTGTCCCCGTACGGGTGGGTTGTCGGCGTCTGCCCCAAACAATCCGCCCTGCAGCTTCGCCGGTGGCCAAGTTTCCGCATCCAGGTTCGTTGAAAAAAGCGACTCGACGACCTCGATACGATGGCGGGACAGATCGACATTGAAAACGTCCCTGGCGTTGCTTTCAAATGCCTGCTTGTCTTCGATGGAGCGAAAATTGATGCTGGAAAGCAGCATCAGGGGCAACGGCGCCCGGACCAGCGTCGCGATGTCGTTTCTGCGTTTTCTCGCCGCCGGCGCGGGAACATCCCGCGTGCCGCCATCACGCAACAGCCTTCGAACGGGGCTGGACAGACCGCTCAAATCAAAAGACGCGATACAGGGCAAAAGATGCCTGCGTTCAATTGTGGCACGACTGAGGGCTGCGACGGGAATCCTGTCCGTGTTTCGAAACAGGGGAATCCACCCTGGATAATCATTCAGGAGATCCGTGTAATGCTTGCCGCGAAATCCTGCCGGGCCCATCACCATTCCGGCAGCCAGCATGTAAAGCATGTTTTGCTGATTGGTTACCAGATGCCACAAATGCCTGGGTTTCTGCCGGCTTTGTGGCTTCTTCCGGTTACTGGATTTCGTGGTCATGGCCTACTTCCTGGCAAGTATGGCTGGATCGGTGGGCAGCAGTCCATCGACTACCGGACAGGGTTCGCCGGTTCGGAGCAGGATCACCTGTTCCCGGGCCCTTGCCACCATCACGTAGAATCTTGATTTGAGCGTGTGGCCGTCGTGTTTGGGCTGGTGCCTGTCGATATCAGCCAGGATGACGGTATCAAACTCCAGCCCCTTGCAGGAGTGAGCATTTATAACCATGAGTCCACCCTGCCCGAAGTCTGGCTTTTCCTTCTGTCCGGAAACGAACGTCCCGACTGGCGGCTTGCCGTTGTCTAGTTGCGGATTGGCGCGAAGCAATGCCTCATGAAATTTCAGCCGCACCTTGTTGTCCGGAGCAAGGACTCCAATCAGTTTGCGTGGGTTGCGATCGCTCAATTTGAGAATTTGGTCCGTAATCGCATCCAGTGCCGGCGTATTCACCTCCCCATAAGTCCACAACTCGGGAACCATGACGCCGGGCACGAAACCAGGCAGGTCGGGCCTGGGGCTGGCCGGGTCGGCCGGGTAAAAGTGTCGGGCGAGCAGCGCGATGGGACGCGTGTTGCGATAGTTGGATTTCAGTTCCAGCGTATCCTCCGTTTCGATCGCCAGGATGTTTTCGATATCCTGGCGCGAACTGCACCTGTCCGGGTGAATTTGCTGGTTCTGGTCGGCCGCCACATAGAAGTTTTCGAAGCCGAGTTGAGTCAGCGATTGATAAAAGGCTTGAGGCATGTCCTGCCCCTCGTCGATAACCAGAAATCTCTCACTTTGGTCCGCAATCTTTCTCTGAGAAAGAACCTCGCGTTCCACCGCATTCCAATCGATGGGGCGATAACCGCTGGGAGTTTCGGCATCAAGCGTTGGGACGGATTTTTTGAAAAAGTGCTTGAACATGCCTCGAAACCAGGACTCCCAAGTCCTGGCGGAAAGTTCTTGATCGCCACCAAACAGATGTCGGTTTGAATGATCCAACAAGTGGTTGTATACGAGGGTTCGGTAGTCCCTGGCGTTTTCGGCGAGGCGTCGGGAACGCAGGAGCGCCACCACCGACTTCCCGGTACCGGGGCCGCCAACGATAAGGTGCTGCCCCTTCAACGGTAACGCCAGCGCCTCATCCTGGTCTTTGTTCAGTTCATGGATGCCGGGCAGGCTGAAGCGGCGGGTGCGGTCAACTGGCATGTTCAGCCCATCTCGAAAAATGAAGGCAATCCGTTGGCAGCATCGCCTTTGACGAAGCCCCGATCCAGCAGGGTATTGCCATACTCGCAGGCTGGCTCGGGCACCAGTGCGCAGGCATGGCAGGCTGCTCGATTCAGCAGGCCTGGCCCTTGACCTTCATGTTCGCCGCAGACCGGGTCGAGCGAACACCAGCGCGAGCGCTCAAGCGCCCGAACCAGTATGCCCAGAAAGCGCTGGGGTTCGCTCAATTCGGCCAAGCCGCCCAATGAACCGGCAATATCCGGAACGGCAACATGGATAAGGATGCCTGCCATCGGCTCCGGCGCGGTGGCGCAATAAACGCGTTCGATCAGGGAGGCCGCAGGATAACCGCCTTCGGATTCGATCTGGCGCATCAACAGGTGCGACAGGGTATGCAACAGCATGAACCGCGCTGTAAGTGGATTGGGGGAGTCTCGACCGGATTCGGCGAATCGGGGAAGCAGCGGCGCCAGCCGCGAAGCAACCGCATCTTCTTGCTCCCAGACCTTGAGTCGATCCTCATCCAGGGTGAGGAAAACGCCTTCTCCGTACAACTCGATGGCCGGCAGCCAGTCGGACTTTCCCACGATATCCGGTGGCACGATTTTGCTGCCGTTCAGTCGGTTGAATCCCCTGAATACCCTCACCGCCTTGAGGCGGTCTACCCGGACGAGTTTTTGGACGCCGCGGACGATAGTCTGCTCGCCAGCGTCAAGACCGGACCACCGTTCCAATGCATGCCAATCGTCACTTCGGTCATGAGTCACGAAGTCTTCGTCTTCGCGTTGATCGGGCAGTATCTCAAGGAACGCCTTGTATTCGCTCTCCCGCAACTGACCCGACGTGAGGTTCTCGCCGTACAAGGGATAGCCGCGTTCGAGGTCGGCCAATGCCTGCTTGATTTTTTCGGGAGTACTGCGATAGTTCGTCGCCAGCGATTTTATGGCGCTCTTCTTTTGCAATGGAGTTTGCGCCTGATCGATACGACGGCGATCAGCAGACCGGCGGTACAGGAGATCCACCTCGGTTCCCTTGCGCATCCGGGATTCCGGCGGAATCACCAGAGCGGATTCAACAACCGGCGCATACACCCGGGTGTCGTTGATCGCCAGTACTTGTGCCATGTCATTTTTGTCCCCCGACTCGAGTTGACGGGCCGCCACCAGATCGCCCTTCGTCCAAGGTTGCATCCGGCCTTCGCCGAAACCCAACCTTTCATCGCCGCCAAACCGGGATGAAACGCCGCAGGCGTCGCAGCGCAATATGCGTTCCTCGTAGCCGCGTTCGATCAGGCGTAATTGATCAAAAACCTTGCAATGGCGCTGTTCGGGACCTCTCGTATACCGGTGCGCGAGAAAATGCCATGGCACATCGGCGAGGTAGCCCTCTGGATGCGCCAGCACCCAGGGCACTTGTTCGAGCTTCGGCCGTCTCTTGCAACCCTGACGGCTGCACCGGGGTGGGTCCTTGGACTGTTCATCGCGCCACGGCCAGCGATACATGGCGCAGCAGGCCGGGCAGCGCATCCAGGAAGGAAATCGCATCGCCGGGATACAGACACCCTCAACTCGCCCTTTATCGAGGACTTTCGCCACCGGCGGTTCGCGCAGTTGCTCCTCGATTCCCAGCGCGGCGCGCACGCGCTCAACATAAGGAATGAGTTCGCTGGCGGAATCACCCTGGCGACCGGTCCATTGCCGGGTGTCCTGAATGACGAATAGTCCACCAGGGCCGCGCGCGATTGCGCCGACGCCGCTATGGCCGAGCAGGTGTGACCGCTGAACCGGCATCAATTCCCGGGGCATGGCTCACAGCCCCTTGAGCAGGGCGGTAATTTCGACGTGACGCATGTTTTGCAAAGTCTGCCAAAGGCCGTGAATGGAATCATCGTGATTGTAGAGTAATCGGTCTTTTCCGGCGTCCTCGCCGAAAACGCGATAATCCAATTGTCTCTTGGCCTGTCTGCAGCGCTCGGCCTCGTTCCGCCAGGCTGTAATCAGGCTGTCGATGTGGCGGTTCACTTCGTCGGCGTGGTCGGGAGCCGATCGCTTGCAACGCTGTTTGAGTTGTTCGATGGCTTTGACAACTTGCGAATCGCCTGCATCAAAACTCCCGGCTGCGTGGTTTTGCAACAGGTCCGCCACAGCATGGCGCATCACGATGACCAGCGCCGCATGCAGGGCGCGGGACCGGGCCTGGTGAGTATAGGGCGTGACACTGGTGGGCTCGACGAAGCGATAGAAGGCTTCATGGTAAGGGCGGAAACTCTCGTAGTGCGAAAGGCTGCGCGCCTGATCACGGTAATAGTTGGCGAACACGATGCCCGGCGCCCAACTGCGCCCCACGCGGCTGCTGGCCTGTATGTACTCCGCGGTAGTCAGAGGCTGCCCATTGACGATCATCAGGGCCAACCTCTCCACATCGAGTCCGACCGAGATCATATTGGTGGCCAGCACCGCATCAAGACAGCCGTCCTCTTCGCGATTCTTGCTCAGGCGGGCAAAAATCTCCCCATTCTGTGCCGCTGTCTGCGAACTGGTGAGTTGTGCAATGTTTGGCGTCGCTCGTTCCGGTAGAGTCGACTTGGTATCACTTTCCTCGTTCGCCTTGACCAACAGCAATTGCATGAAATCCCTCACCTCACTGGCAAAAGCTGCGTGACTGTTCGCAACCCCCTTGAGGCTGCCGTGATACACCACTTGTGTCCACCACGCATCCAGCAACTCCCGTTTATCGCTGTCGCGCCCGAACAGTTCGAGTGGCGCCATCAGCAATGCCGCCGCCAATGGCGCAAGACTTTGCTGGCGATTTCGCAAGGGCGCCAGATAGCCGACATAGATTCGACCCGGCTGTTCCTCCAGGGGCAACGTGCGGGAAAAGTAAGAATCGTCGCGGCTCAATCCCGGCGGCGGAAACACCGCGGTTTCCCGTCCGTACAGCCGTTCCACCTGTTGGTCCGCCATGCGAATGGTGGCCGTGGATGCGATGTATTTGGGATACACGCCGCGCAGTTGCAAGACGGTGTCGATGGCGGCTTCGTACAATCCGGCCACCGAGCCCAGTTCGCTGGCGATCAGGTGCAATTCATCCTGGACGATGAGTTCCGGCGGCCGATGCCGGGTACCACCGAAAAAGGCATTCGCTCGCGCTTCCCAGGCAAGTCTGGCGAATTTGTCCACGGTGGCGACCAGCATGGTTGGAGGCTCGTCATACAAGGCATCGTCAACGACATTGCAGGGCAGCGTGCCATCGCTTGACTTTCCAAATTCGCAGTCCGTGTTCCGACAACGAAAATGAAAGCGCTGTGCGGTGCTGTCGTAGTTGCGGCCTGCTTCAAAATCCTGGCTGCACCAGGGACAGTGTTCCAATACCAGCGCCGGCGTCTCACCATTCGCCAGCGCCTCTTCAACCAAATATGCGGCCTGATCGAAACTGTTCGGGCTGGTCGCCGCTCCCACCCACATGCCAATTGTGATCCGCGAGGTTCCGAGATCTTTTCGCTCACAGCGGAGCAACTCCAAGGCACAAATCAGCCGAGTGGCACGGAGAAACTGGTCCCGGGTTAGCAGGCGCAGGGTATAGCGCATCAGGATAGCGGTTCCGCCGCCGGTGTCGGGATGACGGAGCCGCCGAAGCATTATCAAGAACGCTATCAGCCCAAGGTAGGCTTCCGTTTTCCCGCCGCCGGTCGGAAACCAGATCAAATCCACCGTATCGCGGAAACTGCTTTCCTCGTTCGCCGTGGATTCCAGCGTGGTCAAGAGGAAGGCTAACTGGAACGGACGCCAGCGATATTTATGGTTGGATAGGCGCTTGCCCTTGAGAATGTCTTGCTGACGCATCTGATTCAACATTGCAAGATTCGCCAAAGCAAAGGCCAGTCTTGCTTGCTTGTTTTGTTCAAGGAGTTCCAGGCCAGCTCGCATACGCGATGCAGCAACGTCCATGCGTTTGACGATACGCTTCCCTGCCGCCCGATCGTCGGATGGCAAGTGCGAAACATCGGCAGCTTGACTTGACGCCCAGGCTGCATAGCCATCTACGAAATCGGCCAGTTCTGGCAGAAGGGTTTCCCATGCTTTGTCGATTCCGGCCAATCGCGAAAGCGACAACACCGGGGCGCCGCCCGACGCCGTAACCGCAGTCATCTGCGGTACTTCCACCACTGGCATTGTGTCAGAGCGCAACTCAACCACGTTGCCGTTTTCCACTACCCAGTCGGCGGCGCAACCATGCCCGATGGCGTAGATTTGGCGATGGGCATACTGGAGTTCGATTTCCTGTTCTTCCTTGTCCAGCAGGCTCCGGTCAACCCGGGGATACACACCGACCTGGCCAGCGTCAATCACGCAATGGAGGCGGGCTTCGAACAGCGTGTTTGCGGCACGCTCCCGGACGAAACCCCTGCCTGTCTGATTTCCAGGAATTACTGTTGCATTGCAAAGCGAGACCGTGACGATCCAGCCATCGGCAAAGCGTCGCCAGAGAGTATCCACGCGAGCGCGATTTTCGAGCTTGGAAAAACTCTGGTAACCGTCTTTGCCGGGGCAGGAAACGTTCTCGAAATCCTCGGAATTTCCCTGGGTGGAACCCAGCGCCTTGCGATTCCACTCGTTTTTGAATCGCCCTCGAACATCGCGCTCCGTGGGTTCATACTTGGCGGCGCTGCACAGCACTTGAAACTGGATATCGTCTCCCTTGATGAAGAACGACAAACCCAAAGATGACGGTGGGATGTATCGCCGCAGGATAGCAGGCTCGGTAGTGTTTTCACCCGCGACTTTCGTCGCACCCTCGGCTTCATCGACATTATCTTCGCTTGCCGGATCGATGCCTTCGCCCCATGGTGAAGTGGGGTAGAGCGCACCGCACGGGAATCGCTCCGTGGGTAGGACACCGCGAAGATCCGGGCCGTCGATCACTGATTCGGGTGGTCCGACCAGTTGCTTGCGCACCCAATCGATCAGTTTTTTTCGTGGTTCAATGAACACGTTTCTTCTACTTCTATCCCACCCTGAAGTACTGTCGTCTTGGATCTTGTGGGCCGGTTCCAATGACTCGCACAAGACCTCGCTCGACCAGTTTGAGCAAGCGGCTGCGAGTGGCGCGGGGTGTCAAACCAATCACGTTTGCAATCTCCCAGGTCAAAAGTCCGTTGTCTTCGGCCAAGGCGTCCAGAACTGCCTGGTCAGTCTTGTCGACGTTAGGGGCGCCGATGCCGGTTGTGTGGATGGTCACGCGGAATCGGGTGCCGATTTCTTCCAGGACGGGCGATGCCAGACCCGCGTCGAGGCAAACCGCGACCATGCGCTGAATGCCGCTGCCCCACTGTTCTATCAATCCCAGTTCATGGAATACGCGGCCGATGACTCGATTGCGCAGCTTGGACACGCCTTGGAGCAGATCGTCCACCGTCAGGCCAAAAGGCAACAGGCCGGGATTTTCCACTTCCAGCCGGTCGTCGAAAATGGAAATCCGGATGGGCGCGCCGTATTGGGAATAATCGGTGTGCACGATGGCGTTGACGATGGCTTCCCGCACCGCCACCGGCGGGAGATTCCAGCGTTCCTTGCGCCGCACGGATTCAATTTCGATGCCATGCAGGGAATGTTTCTTGACAAAGACAATGGCCTCCTCGACAGCATGCAAGGGAAGACTCCTGATTTCCAGCGTGTCGATGATATGGGCCTTGTCGGTTCCCCGGAATCTGCCCGCCTGAATCCAGGCATCCGGAAAGTATTGATGGCGCTCCTTGCCGAAAAGCAGCATTCCGCCTTTCGTGGGCACCTTGCGCCCCTGATGTCTTGTCATCAGCCGCAACGATTCCAGATCGGTTCGCTTGAGCTTTCGCAGGTCTGCAGACGATTCGGAAGCAGCCTGGAAGTCGAGCGCTTCCGAGTCGCATTCGGGCATCGCCTGCTCGTCAAAGGTTTCGCCGCGGGCGAAACGCCGCAGTTCATCGAGCAATTCGCGGTCGGCGCGGCGATTGGTCGAGCCCACCCGCACATAGGCGCCGCTCTCGATACCGGCGCTTTTGAGATAATGGGGTCTGGCGGGGCTTGGATATACCTGAATCGCCAAAACATGGGTGCGGCGCCAAGGCAATACCCCGATATCCGGAATGAGTCGCGGGAGAATGCTATCGCTGATCAGGTTTGTCAGACGTTCTTCCATGGCCAATGGATTCGCAACCCCGCGAACATTCCGCGTGGCATCCTCCACGCCGACCAGCAGCACTCCGCCCGCAGTGTTGGCGAATGCCACGATGGTGTGCAGTACACCATCGGGAGATGAGAGGTCTCGTTTGAACTCCAGCGTCTTGCTCTCGGGCCGCTTTAGCAAATCAAGCAAATTCATAGCTCGGAAGTATACTCTGAAGTGGACATTGCCGCAAAGCTTCCGAGTTGAGTCAGGCATTCTCTTTTGACACTGAATTCCCTGCTGTCATTCTGCGCGGAGCGAAGCGCAGTCGCAGAATCCCAGGCCGAGCCTGCGCCAATGAGATTCTGCGACTGCGCGCAGAATGACGGGAAAGAGGTGGTCCGGCTGCTTTACCGGGGGTGTTCAAAAATGTAGTCTAGGAGTCTGCGCCATAGGAATTCACGGCTGCAAATCCGCTCTCATCCACGCCCCTGGCCACCCGATTTCGTTGAATATCCACCAAATATTCGCCTCAATCGATCAGCCGGGGGCGCGGCGATAGCGAATTTTCGCTTTCGCGAGTTCCTGTGGCGCAGGCTCCTAGCGGCCCTCGTTAGAGACGGCGGGAAAACGGGAATAATGGGTCAGGAAATTACTACCGGGCAGTTCGACAGCGCGCAGTTCGAGAAATTCGGCAAGCGGTTGCGGGCGAATCTTCGGGCGCTGGAAATGCTGCTGCAGAGGCCGGGCTTTGGCGAGGGCGAGATTACTTTTGGCGCTGAACTCGAGTTGTACATCGTCAATGCGCAGGGCCAGCCGCTGCACAAGAATCAGGAGATCATTGCGGAACTCGACGATCCGCAGCTTACGCTTGAGCTGAACCGTTACAACCTCGAATACAACTTCAGCCCCTGCCCCATTGCCGGGCATTGCTTCCGCCATACCCAGCGCGAGGCCAGCGCGGCTATCGACAAGATCAACGCCTGCGCGGCGCGGTGGGGCGGCTCGGTTGTGCCGGTGGGAATCCTGCCCACGCTGCAGCAGTCCGACACCGGCTACGAGGCCATGACCAAGCTGCCACGTTTCGAGGCGCTGACTCGGGAGTTGACCCATATCCGGGGCGGGCCCTTTACCATCAATATCTCCGGGGACGACACCCTGCAGCTCGCCATGGATGACGTGACCCTGGAAGGCGCCAATACTTCCTTCCAGATTCATTTGCGGGTGCCGGCCGCGGAGTACGCCGAGTTTTACAATGCCGCCCAGTTGGTCACTCCCCTGGTGGTGGCGCTGGCGGCGAACTCGCCGACGCTGTTCGGCCACCGCCTGTGGCAGGAAACCCGCATTCCCCTGTTCAAGCAGTCCATCGACTGTCGCCCGCGGGATTCCATGCATCCGATTCCGGCCCGGGTGAATTTCGGCAATAACTGGATTCGCAGCGGCGCTTTCGAATTGTTCGCCGAGGCCGCCATGCTCTACCGACCGATTCTGGCCACCTGTGACGAGGAGGACTCGGTGGCGGTGGTCGAGTCCGGCGGGATACCCTCGCTGCATGAACTGCGGCTGCACCAGGGTTCGATCTGGCTCTGGAACCGCCCGGTGTACGACCCGGCGGACGGCGGCCATTTGCGCATCGAGTTCCGCGCCCTGCCGGCGGGGCCAAGCCTGGTGGACATGCTCGCCAATGCCGTGCTCGCCATTGGCCTGACCAAGGTGATGCAGGAACATATTCTCGATCTGTTGCCGGCGATTCCCTTCAACTACTGCACGGCGAACTTCTATCGCGCCGCCCAGCGCGGCCTTGAGGCCGACCTGTTCTGGCCTTCCCGGACCCAGATCCAGCCCGAGTATTATCCGGCGCCGGCGCTGCTGGAAAGGCTGCTGCCGAAAGTGCCGGAGAAGCTGGCCGCCATGGGCTTTCCCGAGGACGACTTCATGCCCCTGCTCCGGGTGATCGAAGAGCGCTTCGCGGCGCGCATGACCGGCGCCCGCTGGCAGCTAGACAAGGTCGCCGAACTGCGCCGGGACATGCACAAGCGCGAGGCCCTCATCGAAATGCTCAGCCAGTACCGCGCCAACAGCGCCGCCAACATCCCGGTGGCGCAATGGAAGTAGCCCGCAAGGACGCGGCGGTAGCGGCCCCCGGGCTGTTCCACCACTGGCGCGACCCGGACCCCCACGCCATCGGCGCCAGCGCGGTGGAGTTTCTGCATCGCCTGCGCGGCCCCACCTGTATCCACCTGACGGGTAACGACAGCAGCCGCTTGCGAGTGGTGGCCACGCTCCTCCACGGCAATGAACCCGGCGGCCTGTTCGCCCTCTACGAACTGCTGCGGCTCGGCCTGCGCCCGGCGGTGGACATGCTCTGTTTCATTCCCTCGGTGGATGCGGCCAAGCAGGAGCCGGGCTTTGTCTACCGGATGCTGCCCCACTGCAAGGATCTGAACCGCTGTTTCACCACGCCCTGGGGCGATACCGAAGTCGACCGGGTCGCCGGGGAAATGATGGAGCTGATCGACGCCGCCCGGCCGGAATGCGTGGTGGATGTTCACAATACTTCCGGTTCGAGCCCCTCTTTCGGCATCAGCACGGTGATGGCGCCGCAACACGCCGCGCTGATTTCCCTGTTCACCCAGCGCATGATCGTCACCGATTTGCGGCTCGGCTCGCTGATGGAGCGCACCCGGGACGACATGCCCATCATCACCATCGAATGCGGCGGCGCCGAGGACCGGGAATCCACACTGCTTGCCGGGGAAGGCCTGACGCGGTACTTCACTTTCGAGAATGTGCTGGAGGCCAGCCAGTCCGAAATGTCGCTGGAATATTTTCATCATCCCATGCGGCTGGAACTCGCGCCGGGCAGCGAAATCGCCTATGGCGAACACAGCCTGCTTGCGGATGGCGTAACCCTGCTGCCTTCGGTGGAGAATTACAATTTCGGTCATGTGGGCGCCGACACCCTGCTGGGATTTGTTTCCGGCGCCCTGGCAGGCAATCTGCGGATTCGCAATGGCAATGGCGAACTGCCGGTGGCAGAGTACTTCCAGCTTGTTGAAGGGCGCCTGTATCCGAAGCGGAAACTGAAGCTGTTCATGGTTACCACCAACCCGGAAATCGCCCGCAAGGACTGCATGTTTTATCTGACCGAAGCTTGAGTTCGGTGCTTGTGTCCCGGGATTCTGCGACTGCGCTTCGCTCCGCGCGGAATGACGGGCGGGAGGGGATTCCGCGCAGTATGAAGCGTGCGAGGGTTCCGCAACATGACGCCCTCTCCCGTCATCCTGCGCGCAGTCGCAGGATATCCCTGGAATGTACACTTCCTGAAATGCCCGGAGCCGAAGCCGCAGCGTCACGGCGGGTCGCGGAATCTCCCCGGAACGGATGCTCGCCGCCGGTTCTTTACAGCACTGTAATAAAAATCTCCGGCCGGACTATGGTCGGGCCGGGTCATCGGTGATTTAATACCGCCGGGGCGAATGCCTCCCGCGACCAAGGGGATTTTCCAACCGTTTCCAAAGGGCTCTCATGTCTGAAGTCATCGCGCAGTACGGCACGATTTTTCTCGCCATGGCCGTGATTTTCGGCTTTTTCATGGCCTGGGGCGTGGGCGCCAACGATGTGGCCAACGCCATGGGCACCTCGGTGGGCGCCCGGGCAATCACCATCAGGCAGGCCATCCTCATCGCCATGGTGTTCGAGTTCGCCGGGGCCTATCTGGCGGGAGGCGAGGTAACCGAGACCGTCCGCAGCGGCATTATCGATCTGGAAGGCGCCGGGCTGGAGGAAAACCCGGAATTGCTGGTGTACGGAATGCTTTCCTCGCTGCTGGCGGCGGGGGTCTGGCTGCTGGTGGCGTCCTGGCGCGGCTGGCCGGTTTCCACCACGCATTCCATCGTGGGGGCCATCATCGGCTTCGCGGCGGCGGGCATTTCCCTGGATTCGGTCATGTGGGGCGAAGTGGCCGCCATTGCCTCAAGCTGGGTGGTGTCGCCGGTGTTCTCCGGCGTCATCGCCCTGGTTCTTTTTCTCAGCGTGCAGAAACTGGTGCTCGACACCGACGATCCACTCGCCAATGCGCGGCGCTATGTGCCCTGGTACATCTTCCTGGTGGGATTCATCATCTCGCTGATGACCATGATCAAGGGCCTGAGCCAGACCAGCCTCGAATTCAACTTCGTCCAGACCGCCCTGGTGGCGGTCAGCGTGGGTCTGGTCACCATGGGGCTTGGGGTCCTGCTGCTGCGGCGGCTGGCGCTGGACGCGCCCGGGGGCGGCCATGAACTCGACAAGCTGGAGAAGGTGTTCGGCGTGCTGATGGTGTTCACCGCCTGTTCCATGGCCTTCGCCCACGGTTCCAACGATGTGGCCAACGCCATCGGCCCGCTGGCGGCGGTGGTGGGCGTGGTGGAAACCGGCGGCATATTCGCCCGGGAATCCTCGGTGCCCGAGTGGATTCTGCTGCTGGGCGGCGCCGGAATTGTGATGGGTCTGGCAACCTGGGGCTACCGGGTCATCATGACCATCGGCCGCAAGATCACCCACCTCACCCCGAGCCGCGGATTCGCCGCCGAACTTGCCGCGGCCACTACCGTGGTGATCGCATCCGGCACGGGCATTCCGGTGTCCACGACCCACACCCTGGTGGGCGCCGTGCTCGGCGTGGGGCTCGCCAAGGGCATCAGCGCGCTGAATCTCGGCGTGGTGGGCCGCATCGTGCTGTCCTGGCTGATCACCCTGCCCGTGGGCGCCGTGCTGTCGATTCTGTTCTTCTTCCTGTTTCGGGCGGTATTTGCCTGAATCAGGAAGATTTTTTCTGCGCGGAGCATCCCCCTCCCGTCATTCCGCGGGAAGCGAAGCGTAGTCGCAGAATGACGGGACGCTCCAAACCCGATTCAGTAACGGGCCTCGAGTTCGGTGCGGGATTCGATGTTTCCGGCCAAGTCCTCCGGCAGCCACCAGCTTGGTTTGAGTTCCCGGTTGGCGAATACGGTTTCCGCCTGATCGCTGTAGTGCGGCGAATCCGGACGGTCTGACTGGCCCGTGGGAAGATAAATCCAACTCTGGATCGGCTCTGACAACACCACGATCTGGGTGGAAGTCTGCCCGCGCTCCCCGAAGTGTTCGTGATTGTCATTGGGGGCGCCATAGCCCATGGTGCGCAGGGTGGTGAGCCCGAGATGGTCTCCGCCACCGCCTCCCACGGGCCAGCCGACGCTGTCGCGACCGGTCTTGAAGACCCTTCCCCAAGGCTGGGCGGTAGCGCCGAGTTGGGTCCGCATGGCGTCAAGCCCCGCAAGCCAGGCTTGGCGCACCGCGCCAAGTTGCGCATCGCTGAGGGCAACGTCGCGAGGTTCGCGTTGTTCGACTATGGCGTAGTGGTCATCGACGATTTCACGAATCCCCGAACCCGCCTCGCTTTCATCCAGCGCCGTGCGCCAGTAGTAGTATTTCAGAGCCGCCGTGCTGTCCCGGGTAATCTGGCCGTCCCAGCCGAGCAACTCGGTCAATTCGTCCGACTCGGGAGCGTTGGTCCGCCCCAGAACTTCGAGCCAACGCTGGTAACCATAGGGCTGCACGTCCACTGCGTAAGCCAGGGCTTCTTGGACGGTGACATCGCTGTCCTGGCTCAGCAATTCGATCGCCCGGGCGCCGCGCTGGTTGGTCCAGCCGTCCCGGGATGGGCCGTAGTCGGCGCTGGAAAACAGGTAATCGGGCTGGGCGTCGAGGGAGAACGGCGAATCCGGAATCATGGCGTCCGGCGGAATGTTGCAGTTTTGGATATAGCCCGCATCCGGATTGAGCACCTGCAAATGATCCTCCGCCGGATGAAATCCCCGCCATTCGGTGGCCGAAATGTTGCCATCCACCGGAAGCGACCAGTCGTAGGCCAGATCGCGCACGGGAACGCGGCCTGTGCGCTGGTAATAGATGTTGCCGCCGGTATCGGCCACCATCACGTTCTGGGGAAACATCGACAGGGTCTCGCAGGCGGCCATGGCGCCGGTGTAGTCTTCCGCGAAGTTGAGCCGCTCCCAGGCGCGATTGCGGTTGGTGTCCGAGTCGTAGGCGATACGCGCGGCCCAGGCGACGCCTTCGTCCCGGGCGATGATGGGACCGTGGTGCGATGCCTCCCAGACGAATTCGCGAGCGCTGCCGTCGGGGAAAGTGAAGCTGACCGGGGTCTGTTCAATCTCGCGCCATTCCTCGTCGAAGCGGTAGCGACCGGGATCCTCGGGGTCGAGTTCGATGCGGTAGACATCGGCGGTATCGGGGCCGCCGGTGGTCATCGCCCAGGCCAGGTTTTCGTTGTGCCCGAGGCCGATATAGGGAGAGCCGGGAAGGCCCACGCCGCTGCCGCGCCAGTCGCCGGCGTGGATGCGCATTTCCCAGAAACGGCTGACGCCGAACCAGCCCAGATGCGGGTCGATCAGCAAAATCGCGTGGCCGTCGGCGGTGCGCGAGGGGCTGATCGCCCATTGATTGGAAGCGCGCCGCCCGGTGATGAAATCCGGGTTGACGCCGCTGCGGCGCAGGTCGCCCATGGCTTCGTCAATGGACCAGTTGTAGAGAAACATGCGACCGAAGGCGTCGATCATTGCCGGCGTCACCGCGGGATGGCGCCACCAGGGCGGGACGTCATCCGGATGGGCGGCGTAGTAGTCGCTGATGCCATTGGCGAAAGCGGTCAGGCGGGTGCGCTCGGCCGCGGTCATGTTGGCAACGGTCTGTTCGGCAAAGCGCACATGGCCGAACATATGCGAGATCAGCGAAGTCCGCACGCCCGCCTCGCCGGCGATTTCAGTCAGTTCGCCCAGGGCGATCTTGAGGTTCATCAGCAGTTGCGCGGGCCGGTCCTCGGCCTGGGCCCAACCCTGGGCATACAGCCCCGCCTCCACGCTGGGCGCATAGATATGCGGAACGCCAAAGCTGTCGCGATAGATTACGGTCCTGCCCGCATCCTCGCCCTGCCCCGGCAGCGCCGTGATTTCGGTCCGGGCGCCCCGGGGAATCTCCAGGGATGTCGCCGGCGCAGGACGGTCGCAGGCCGCAAGAAACATGACTCCCAGAGAGACAATCAACATTCTCATGATTTCACTTCCCGATCCTTGTTTCGTTGCCCGCAGAGTAAGGCCCGGCGGCCCATCATTCAAGCGAGTGAGATGTTTTCCAGCAATTCCCATTACGGCAATGGGCACGCTCACATCAGTCATCCTGCGTGCAATCGCAGAATCTGATTGCGTGGCCACTGCGAGAGATTCTGCGACTACGCTTCGCTTCGCGCGGAATGACGCAGGGGGAAGGGCTTCGTTTCGCGCGGAATGACATGAAGGTTGGAGCGCCATAATGAGAATGGCCAGACTGGCCGGGCTTGTATTCATCGGAATGAAAATCAAGTAAGCTTCGCGGGTTACAAAACCTTTCCGGCAATGCGGGGTCGGCACATGGCGGTTCTTGCCGGCCCCGGATTAGCCGGACTGCTTGCGGGACGCGGGACAGGAGCAAATTGATGTATCACGCCGAGATCACCGGCTGGGGCATGTGTGTGCCGCCGGCGAGACTCACCAATCACGATCTGGCCACTTTTCTCGACACTTCCGATGAATGGATCGTCACCCGGTCCGGCATCCGGGAGCGGCGCGTCAGTCACGTCAATTTTTCCGAACTCGGCCTCGTTTCCGCCCGGCGCGCCCTCGCCGCGGCCGACATGGACCCGGCCGAGCTTGACCTGATCATGCTGGCCAGCCTGACCAATGACAGCTACTGCCCCAATACCGCCGCCATCATCCAGGACGAACTCGGCGCCCGCAAGGCGGCGGCGGTGGACATCAACACCGCCTGCACCGGCTTTCTCTACGGCATGCACCTGTGCCGGGGCCTGATCGCCACCGGCCAGCACCGCAAGATCCTGCTCATCGGCGGCGAATACATCACCCACTATCTGAACTGGAGCCAGCGCAACTCGGCGATTCTGTTCGGCGACGCCTGCGGCGCGGCGATTATCGAGCCCAGCGAGAAACCCGTCGGGCTGCTGGCCTCGCGCATCGGCTGCGAGGCCGACGCCAAAAACGCCATCCAGATCACCAATTTCGGCTCGGCCTACGAACGCCTCACCGATGACTTTCTCTATGTGGAATGGAATTTCGACGGCCGCGAGGTATTCAAGCGCGCCGTGCGCAGCATGGCCCAGGCCTGCATCGATGTGCTGGAGGAGGCCAATGTCGCCATTGACGATGTGGCCCTTGTCGTGCCGCATCAGGCCAACAAGCGCATTCTCGACGCCCTCGCCGCACGCCTCGGCGTCCCGGAGGAAAAGGTCATGATCAATGTGGACAAGTACGGCAATACCTCGGCGGGCACCATTCCCGTGGCGCTCGCCGAAGCGCTGGACCAGGGCCGCATCCAGCCGGGGGACTATGTGCTGTCGGCGGCTTTCGGCGCCGGCCTGACCTGGGCCGCGGGCCTGATTCGCTGGGGCGAGCGGGTTACGCCGCTCAAAACCAGCGACGCCGAACTGCCGCCCTGCGACAAGACCGCCCTGGAACTGCTGGCGCCGCATATCCGGCGCTATCAGCGCCATGCCGAACGCAAGAACGGCGCCGCCGCGGAAGCGGACGCCGCGTCGGCCGAAACTCCCTTGATCTGAGTGAACCCGGCGCCCTATCTGAATCGAATGCAACAAGCGGGAATCAAGCCGCCATGCTGAGTCTGAGTGTTGTCATCTTCCTGGCCATCGCCGCCGTGATCTTTGCCTTCTGGTGGCAAAGCGACAAGATCAAGCGTCTCACTGTGGCCTACGCCCGGCGCTATTGCCGGCACCGGGGCCTGCAATTGCTCGACCAGACCACGGTGCTGCGCGGTATCTGGCTCAGCCGCGACGAGGACGGCTTCCTCGCCGTGGGAAGGCGCTACCAGTTCGAATTCTCCACCACCGGAGAACACCGCTACAGCGGCGGCATTTCCGTGCTCGGCACCAAGCTCGTCGCGGTGGAGACCGAAGCCTACGCCATTCCCGCGGACTGATCCGCGGACCGGGACACAGACGCCCGCAGCCCAGGCAGATACAGCAGCAGGGCACAGGCCCTCGCCACCACAAAGACGATCATCGCCCGCCACAGGCCGGCAACCGCGAGGCTTCCCTCCAGCAACCACCAGGCGGCAAGGAAAATACCGGCGGCCAGCAGGGCGGCATTGCGCAACTGCCGGCTGTGGGACACGCCGATGAAAATGCCGTCCAACTGAAAGGCGGCGAAGCAGAGCAGCACGTAGACCACCGCATAATGCAGCAATTCCCCGGCGGCGAGGCGCACCTCCGGGATATCGGTAAGCCAGGACACGAACTGCTCTCCCGCCAGCAGCAACAGCAAGGCGAGCAGGACGGATGTTCCGCAGGCAATCGCCGTCGAACGGCGCACCGCGAGATCGAATACATCGCGCCGCCCAGCCCCGGCCGCCTTGCCCGCCACCGATTCCACCACATGGGCGTAGCCGTCGAGAAAAAAGGCCGCAAAGGCCAGAAACTGCAGCAGGATATGGTTGGCGGCCAAGGTCACGTCGCCGAAGCGGGCGCTCTGGTTGGTGAAAAAGGCGAAGGAAAGCACCAGGGTCAGCGTGCGCAGGAGAATATCGCCATTGGCGGAAAAAGTGCGCCCCAGGGCCTGCCGGTCGAGAATCCGCGCCAGCGGCCAGAAAGCTTCGCCCGCCGGCTTGCCTGCCGCAAGTTCCCGCCAAACCAGCAGCCCGCCGAAAACCAGCGTGGCCCATTCCGCCAGCAAGGTGCCCAGAGCAATGCCCGGGACACCCATCTGCAGCACGCCGGCAAAGAGCAGATCGAGAGCGATATTGAGCCCATTCAGAAACAGTTGCAGCGTCAGCAGCAGCCGGCCCCGCCCCAGCCCCACCAGAATCCCCGACAGGGCGAACACCGACAAGGCCGCCGGAGCGCCCCAGATGCGGATGCGGTAATACTCCCGCGCCGCCGACTCCACCGAAGCGCTGCCGTCAAGCAGGAAGAAGGCGAACCACTCCAGTGGCGCCTGGGCCAGCAGCAGCGATGCGCCAAGCGCCAGGGCAAGCAGCAGCGCCCGGCCCATGATGGCGCGCACTTCGGTCGAGTCTCCCGCCCCCGCCGCCCGGGCGGCAAACCCCGTGGTGCTCATGCGCAGAAAGCCGAAACTCCAGTACGCCAGGGAGAAGATCAGCGCGCCGAAGGCAATCGCCCCAAGCGCCGCGGTATCGCCCAGATTGCCGATAATCGCGGTATCCGCGAGCCCGAGCAGCGGCCCCGCCATATTCGCCAGAATCAGCGGCAACGCCCGCAGCAGCAGGTCGCGATAAGTGATTTCCGCGGGATTTTTCATACGGTCAAACAGTGGGCGTGTCGGCTTTTAGCGGTTGCACCGCTCCCGGCAGATGAAATTTGCCAACTTATGCTTCACGTTTTATTCCTTTTAAGGTCTTTTTCCAACTCTTCGAGAGCCTCCAGGTCCTCGGCGTCGGATTCACTGGCTTCCGTTCGGCGACGTTTGGCGTCGAAGTAATCCCAGCCACCCGGATTCTTGAGCCGCTCGTCGTCCATGACCAACCCCTTGATCAGGTACTCCTTGAGTTGAGCCGTCGCCCATTGGCGAAACTGCGTGCCCCGCGGAGAGCGCACCCTGTAGCCGATGGCGAAAATGAGGTCGAGATTGTAGAGCTTGGTCTTGTAGCGCTTCCCGTCGGATGCAGTTGTCAAGGATTCCTTGACAACTGCCTGCCACAGCCGATGGGAGTATACATCCTCTAGCGACAGACCAAATGCCAGTGAAAACCTGCAGGGGGGTATCGGCAGCGTTCAACTGGCCAGCGCATGGCTATGCTATCCCGGAAACGTTGCAATTTCTGAGTTTGCGGCTCGTTTATCCGTTCGGATGCGAATACTCCCCAATCTTCCAGACGCCTCGCTCGCGGAAGGCGGGGATGGTTTGCCGGCGGGCGGCATTGGTGATGGCAGATCCGGATTTGCCCTGCTTGCAGGCATGGTCTGAAAGAAGGATAAAGACCCGTCAGCGCGTTCCGCTACTCCGTGCAGAATGAAGGCGAGGGCTGGTCGATTGAACCTCAAAGCCCTTTGGCATATAGTGCCGGTCGGATTTTCTCCGCTCGCCCCGGGTTTTGGGACGGCTGATGGCCCTGAATTTTCTATCGCTGCCAGGCATACCGCCCCGGCTTCGTCCGCGGCTTGCACAGGGCCTGCGAATCCCGTCCGTGCTGCGCGATCTGGCGCGGGCATTCGGCGACAGCGTTCGCGACCTGACGCCCATCGTTTCGGTAATCGCTTTCTTCCAGATTCTGGTGCTCGGCCAGGCGCCCGACGATTTCCTGACGATTCTCGCCGGTATGTTATGCGTCGCCGCGGGACTGACCCTGTTCGTGGCCGGGCTCGAAATGGCGCTGTTTCCACTCGGCGAAAGCATGGCGAACGGCTTCGTGCACAAGGGCAGCCTCAGCGCCCTGATCGCCTTCGCATTCGCCCTCGGCTTCGGCACCACGGTGGCCGAACCCGCGCTAATCGCGATCTGCGCCGAAGCGGCCCGGGCCGCGGCGGCGGCGGGCGTCATCGCCGACGATCCGACCGCGATCACCCGTTATGCGCTGGAATTGCGCTTTGTGGTCGCCTTTGCCGTGGGCATCGCCATCGTCATTGGCGTAACCCGAATCCTCATGGGTTGGCCGATCCATTGGCTGATTATCGGCGGTTATGCGCTCGTCGTCGTCATGACCACGCTCGCGCCCCGGGAAATCATCAGCATCGCCTATGACTCCGGGGCCGTCACCACCTCCACGATCACCGTGCCCATGGTCACCGCGCTCGGGGTCGGCCTCGCGAGTTCGATCCGCGGCCGCAATCCCATGCTCGACGGCTTCGGCCTGATCGCTTTCGCATCGCTGACGCCGATGATCTTCGTCATGGGCTATGGCATGGCCACCAACTGATGGACTGGGCAGGACTCATATTCTCGACCTTTTTCGGCACCCTGCGCGATGTATTCCCCATCGTGCTCGTCGTTGTCGTGTTCCAGTTCCTCGTACTGCGCCGGGGTCTGGCCAATCCGGCCCGGGTGCTGACCGGATTCGTATTCGTGGTGCTCGGCATCGTGCTGTTCCTGATCGGCCTGGAAACAGCGATCTTTCCACTGGGCCGCGGTATGGCGGAACAGTTGATCACCCAGGCCATCGCCGGGTTCAACGGCGAGGGCTGGCTCAGATACGGATGGATCTATCTGTTCGCCTTCGCCATCGGCTTCAGCACCACCATGGCCGAACCCTCGCTGATCGCGGTGGCCGGCAAGGCGGGTGACATTTCCGGCGGCTCGGTGGGTGTTTTCGGCCTGCGCCTCGCGGTGGCCCTGGGCGTCGCCACCGGCATCACCCTGGGCGTCTACCGGATCATCCACGGATTGCCGATTCACTGGTTCATCATTGCCGGCTACCTTGTGGTGGTCATGCTGACCGCCACGGCGCCGCGCAAGATGGTCCCGCTGGCCTACGATTCCGGCGGCGTGACCACATCCACGGTTACCGTGCCCCTGGTCGCCGCTCTCGGCCTCGGGCTCGCCGGCGCCGTGCCGGGGCGCAATCCGCTGATCGACGGTTTCGGGCTGATCGCCTTCGCGGCCCCGTTCGCCATCATCAGCGTGCTGGCCTACGCCCAGCTTTCCGCAACCTTGTCCCGCAAGGGCTGACAGAGAGGTTTCCGCAAATGAAGTTCAAACTGATCGCGGCTTTCGTCGATGACCGGCTGACCGACAAGGTCGTCAAGGCGGCGCGGGAACGCGGCGCAACCGGCGCCACCATTATTCCCACCGCGCGGGGCGAAGGCCTGGACGCGCCGAAAGGCATTTTGGGACTGTCGCTGGGCTCGCGCCGGGATGTGGTGCTGTTCACGGTGGAACAGAACATGAGCCGTCATATACTTGAGGCCATCTGCAAGGCGGGCGGATTCGAGGAAAAATCCGGCGCCGGGATTGCCTTGCAGCTCGACGTGGAAGACGTGGTGGGCGTGTCGGGACAGGTGGACAAGCTGGCGCGGGCCCTGGGCGATAATATTTAATCGGAAAATTCACGGAGACCGGCACAATGAGCGACAAGAACGTGGTAACCGTCCGCGAAGTCATGAACCAGCGCTATGTCCGCGTCAGCGGGATGGACACGGTAGCCGACGCGTTTCTGCAAATGCGCGAGGCCGACGCCCATTGCATGATCGTGGAGCGGCGTGACGCGAGCGATGAATTCGGCCTTGTGCTGCACACCGATATCGCCCGCAAGGTCATCGGGCCGGATCGCTCGGTGGAACGGGTGCGCATTTATGAAATCATGAGCAAGCCGGTGCTTTCGGTGCAGCCGGGAATGAATATCCGCTACGCTTCGCGCCTGTTTGAGCATTTTCGCATCCGGGTGGCGCTGGTGGTGGAAGATGGCGAGGTCATCGGCATCGTCACCGACCGGGATATCGTGATGCAGGGGCTTGCCCAGTTGCTTGAGAGCCAGTGAACATCATGAGCCGGAACGAATCGGAAGAATTCAATTTCGAAGCAAAGCTCGGCGAACTCGAGCAGCTTGTCACGCGCATGGAAGAGGGCGAACTCGGCCTGGAAGAGTCGCTGCAAACCTTTGAACAGGGCGTCAAGCTCGTCAAGCAATGCCAGCAGGCCCTGGCGCAGGCCGAGCAGAAGATCAGGGTGCTGGTTTCCGCCGATGGCGAAACCAAAGACCTCAAGCTCGACCCGCCCGGGGACTGACGCCAAGCGTCAGGTAATCTATCCATGACCCTGGCTTTTGACGAATTCCGGGAAACCTGCCGGCAGCGGGTTGACCGGAACATGGCGGCCTCTCTCGATGCGGCGCCGCTGCCCTGCCCCGGACTCGACGAGGCGATACGCCATGTGCTTCTCGCCGGCGGCAAGCGAGTGCGGCCACTGCTTGTGTACGGCGCCTGCCAGGCCCTTGGCGGTGAATTCAGCGACGCCGACGCCGCCGCCTGCGCGGTGGAGTTCATCCACGCCTATTCCCTGATCCACGACGATTTGCCGGCGCTGGACGATGACGATCTGCGCCGGGGCCGGCCAAGCCTGCACAGGGCCTTCGATGAGGCCACCGCCATTCTTGCCGGCGACGCCCTGCAAAGCATGGCGTTTGAAATGCTCAGCACATCCAATGGCAATGGCGACCGCGCGAGCATGGTGCGGGAACTTGCCCGGGCGGCGGGCCCCCGGGGCATGGTGGCGGGACAGGTACTCGACCTTGCCGCCGACAGCGCCCGCACTTCGCTGGCGGAACTCGAATCCATCCATTTGCTCAAGACCGGCGCCTTGATTCAAGCCAGCGTGGCGCTCGGGGCCATGAGCACCGGCAGGGCCGCGCCAGGGCAGCTTGCCGGCCTGCGCGAATACGGGCGCTGTATCGGCCTCGCCTTCCAGATTCGGGACGATATTCTCGATGTGGTTTCCGATACCGCCACCCTTGGCAAACCACAAGGCTCCGATGCGGCGCGGGACAAGACCACCTATGTCTCCCTGCTCGGGCTCGATGCGGCCCGGAACCGGGCGCGGGAACTCGCCGCGGACTCCCTGGCGGCGATCAGGGGCCTGGGAGATTCCGCCACGCCCCTGCGCCAACTCGCGGATTACATCGTCGAGCGAATCGACTAGGAGCCTGCGCCGCAGGAATTCCATCGCTGTCATTCTGCGCGCAGCGCTGTATTCCGGCGGGCTTCATGCGGTATCCTTTCCGATTTGAAGGAAAGCGTGACACGGCATGCTCAAGGAAATACCAACAACAAGACCCGAAACGCCGCTGCTGGACGGGATCGATTCACCGGCCGACCTGCGTGAACTTGAGGCCGGTCAACTCCAGGCGCTCGCGGACGAATTGCGGGCGTACCTTCTCTACTGCGTGGGCAAGACCGGCGGCCACCTCGGCGCGGGCCTTGGCGTGGTGGAGTTGACCATCGCGCTGCACTACATGTTTGACACCCCAAACGACCGGCTGGTATGGGACGTGGGCCACCAGGCCTATCCCCACAAGATTCTCACCGGCCGCCGGGAAAGCATGCAGACGATTCGCCAGGCCGGCGGACTCGCGGCGTTCCCGGCCCGCGCCGAGAGCGAGTACGACACTTTTGGCGTTGGCCATTCAAGCACCGCCATCAGCGCCGCCCTCGGCATGATGGTGGGGCGCCGCATGAACGGGGAAGACCACAAGATCATCGCCGTGGTGGGCGACGGCGCCATGACCGCGGGAATGGCCTTCGAGGCGATGAACCACGCCGTCCACCTCGAAGAGGACATCCTCATCATCCTGAACGACAACAACATGTCGATTTCCCACAATGTGGGCGGCCTGTCGAACTATTTCGGGAGACTGTGGGCGAGCAAGTCCTACAATTTTTTCCGCGCCGGCAGCCGCAGGGTGCTCGCCAGGGCGCCCAAGGCGCTGCGGGCCGCCGACCAGACCGAAAAATACATGAAAGGCATGCTCTCGCCGGGCACGGTCTTTGACCAGCTCGGCTTCAATTACATGGGTATCATCAATGGCCACAGCCTGCCGCAACTGCTGGAAGTGCTGACCAATATCAAGGACCTCAAGGGCCCCCAGTTACTGCACATCGTCACCCAAAAAGGCAAGGGATACAGCGAATCCGAAAGCGACCCCTTCGGACTTCACGCCATCGGCAAGGTCGCGCCGCTGACCGAAGCGAAAAAGTCTTCGGGCGGCAAAGCCACGAGCGCGCCCAACTATTCCCAGGTTTTCGGCGAGTGGCTTTGCGAGGCGGGCCGGCGGGATGAAAAACTCGCGGCAATTACGCCGGCCATGGGCCAGGGCTCTGGAATGGTGGAGTTTTCCCGGGAGTTTCCCGACCGTTTCCACGATGTCGCCATCGCCGAGCAGCACGCGCTCACCTTCGCCGCCGGGCTTGCCTGTGAGGGACTCAAGCCGGTGGTTGCGATCTACTCGACGTTTTTGCAGCGCGCCTACGACCAGTTCATCCACGACATTGCCCTGCAGAATCTCGATGTGCTGTTCGCCATCGACCGCGCCGGTCTCGTGGGAGAAGACGGCCCCACCCACGCCGGCAGCTTCGACCTGACCTACCTGCGCTGCGTGCCCAATATCATGGTCATGGCCCCCAGTGACGAAGAGGAAACCCGGCTTTTGCTCTGCACCGGCTATGAGCATTCCGGACCCGCCGCGGTGCGCTATCCCCGGGGCAAGGGGCCGGGCGCGGCAATCAGCGGCGACTGGAAGAGCGTTCCCATCGGCGAAGCCGTGCTGCGGCGCCAGGGCCGCACGGTGGCGATTCTGGCTTTTGGCAGCATGGTGGCGCCGTCCCTGGAAGTGGCGGAAGCATTCGACGCCACGGTGTACGACATGCGCTTTGTCAAACCCATCGACGAAGACGCCATCCGCGCCGCCGCGGATTCCCACGATTTGCTGGTCACCGTGGAGGAAAACGCCATCATGGGAGGCGCGGGAGCCGCGGTGAGCGAGGTCCTGCTGCGCGATGGCTATCAGCCTCCCCTGCTCCAACTCGGCCTGCCGGACCGGTTTCTCGAACACGGCAAGCCCGCCGACATGCTGCGCGATGTCGGCCTTGACGCCAGTGGCATTTCCGCTTCCATCGGCAACCGGCTCAAGGCGGAAAAGATTCGCCGCCGGGCGGTGTGATGCCCGCACAGCGTCGATAACGCAACCCGCGGCGGACAATTCACCACGAACACTTGCCGCAAACGAGATTTGCCAACCATGGAAACCGACCGCAATCTTCGCCACAAGCGCGCCATGGAGCGCAGGAAGGCCCATGTGGACAGCCGCATCGCAGCCGCCACCGAAGACCGGGGGCTGCTGCTCGTTCTCACCGGCAACGGCAAGGGCAAGAGTTCCTCGGCGTTCGGCATGCTGGCGCGAAGCGTCGGCCACGGCATGCGCTGCGCCGTGGTGCAGTTCATCAAGGGCACCTGGGAGTGTGGCGAGCATCTGTTGTTCGCGGAACATCCGCTGGTGGAGTTTCACGTCATGGGAACCGGATTCACCTGGGAAACCCAGGACCGGGAATCCGATATCGCCGCCGCTAAACAGGCCTGGAGCAAGGCCGAGGCGGCACTGGCGGATGAGTCGATTCAACTCGTCATACTCGACGAACTCACCTATATGCTCACCTACGGCTATCTCGACAAGCCCGCGGTGCTGGATTCCATTGGCGCCAGGCCTCCCCGGCAGCATGTGGTGATCACCGGACGCAACGCCAGCCGGGAACTGCTGGAAATCGCCGATACGGTGAGCGAGGTAAAGGATGTCCGCCACGCTTTCAATCATGGCGTGAAGGCGCAAAAGGGTTTGGATTACTGAGCTACTCGGGTGTCCAGACAAGTTTCCAGGAGCCTGCGCGCAGGCTGCTAGGAGCCTGTGCCGTAGGAATTCGCGAAAGCGAAAATTCGCTATCGCCGCGCCCCTGGCTGGTCGGTTGAGGCGAATATTGGTGGATATGCAACGAAATCGAGCGGGCGGGGGCGTGGATGAGAGCGGATTTGCAGCCGTGAATTCCTACGGCGCAGGCTGCTAGCCAAGACTGGCGTTGTGGAAAAGCAGACTGGCGCGGCGGCGGTCTGCTTCAACGCTGAGCAGAATCCGGCTCAGGCAGGCGAAGGGGATATGCAGCGGATTGCTTTGATTCAGCGGCATGCCGAGCACGCTGGGCAGGATGACCCGCATGACTCCGCCGTGGGTCACGATCAGCACATGGCTGCCGTCGGGCAGCTCTGAAATTCCCTTCCAGGCCTGCAGCACCCGGTCGCGGAAGTCGACGAAGCTTTCGCCATTGGGCGGGGCCAGGGCGGTGATGTCCTCCCGGAAACTGCGGAATTGGGAAGCCGCCAGCCTGCGCCACTCGCTGATCCGCATGCCGTCCCAGTCGCCGTAGTCGATTTCCTGCCACTGGTCTTCGATTCGCGGCGCAAGCCGCCGGCTCTGGGCCAGGTGATGGGCGAAGTCCCGGCAACGTTTGAGGGGCGAAGCGTACAGGTGGGTCCAGTTCGCTTCCGCCCGTTCGGCTGACGCTTCCATCTGCCTCCAGCCCCTGGGGGTGAGTTCGGGATCGACCCGCCCCCGCAGGATATCGCCCCCGCCGGGTTCACCGTGACGCAGCAGGTCCACCGTGATGTGTTTATTGGCTGTGCTCATGGGTCTCCTGTTCTGCTGTTCTGTGTTGCCGAGATTTTTCCTCCCGCGTCATTCTGCGCGAAGCGAAGCGCAGTCGCGGAATCTCCCGCCGGATACCGCTGCGTCAGATTCAGGAGATTCCGCGACTGCGCGCGGAATGACGAGAAAAAGAGAAGCTCAGCTCATGTGCCCGAGTTTGGCGATCTTTACCGCGAGATAGCTCTCGTTGTGGGGATTGGCACCGGTGTGGATGGGGATCACTTCGCTGACTTCGATGCCCATGTCGCGCAGGGCTTCGACCTTGGCGGGGTTGTTGGTAAACAGCCTGACATTGCGGATGTCGAAGAAATCGAGCATGGGTTTGCATATCCGGTACTCGCGGCTGTCGGGCGCAAAGCCGAGTTGCACATTGGCTTCCACGGTATCGGCGCCGTGATTGTCCTGCAGGGAATAGGCCTTGAGCTTGTTCAGCAAGCCGATGCCGCGGCCTTCCTGGCGCAAGTAGAGAATCAGCCCCCGCCCCTCTTCACCGATTCGCTTCATGGCCATTTCGAGTTGCGAGCCACAGTCGCAGCGCAGGCTGAACAGGGAATCGCCGGTGAGGCATTCGGAGTGGATGCGGCACAGCAGCGGCTCTCCGTTTCGCACATCGCCCAGGGCCAGGGCGACATGCTCCTTGTCGGCTTCCAGGTCCCTGAAGCCATGAATGAAGAACTCGCCCCACCTGGTCGGCAGTCGGGCCGATGCGACAAACTCGATGCTCAATTCGACTTCCCCGGATTCGCTTCGCCACAACGCTCAGAAGAGCAGATAGACGCTCCGCATGCAAAGGGCGGCCATTATACCCGCAAGCACATCGTCAAGCATGATGCCCGCGCCGCCTTGCAGATTGCGGTCGAACCACTTGATGGGCCAGGGTTTGAGAATGTCCAGCACGCGGAACAGCGCAATGCTTCCCAGCGCCCAGGGCAGGCCGGCGGGGGCCAGCGCCAGACTGAGCCAGCAACCGGCGAATTCGTCCCAGACGATGCCGGGATGGTCGCCTGCCCCGTGCCGCGCCGCGCTGCGGCCACAAATCCAGAAGCCCGCCAGGGTTGCCAGTACGGGCAGCAACAGGCTATGGGGAAACGTCTGCGCCGGCAGGGCGAACCAGATGGCGGCGGCCGCAAGGCTGCCGACGGTTCCCGGCGCCCGGGGCGCCAGGCCGCTGCCGAATCCGAAGGCCAGCAGGTCCACGGGATTCCTGAACAGTTCGGGAAATGCGGGATTTGCGGCAAATTGAACCGGGGAATCGTTCACGGCCGGCAATTCTCATTATGGCGCCGGCGCCGGGCGTGCTCACATGGGTCATCCTGCGCGCGGTCGCAGGGTCTTCCTGAGAGGCCACCGCAAGAGATTCTGCGACTACGCTTCGCTTCGCGCAGAATGACATGAGAGTTGGAGCGCCAAAAGGAGAATTTCTGGTTCACGGACTCACCCTTCGACAGCGCAGGCGTAATGATCAAAGGAAGACCAGCCGGAAACATCCGCGCCAGGGCAGTGGACGCCTTCCCCGGCGACCACTTCGCCAATGCGGGTCAGCGGCAGATCAAGGTCGGCGGCGATTGCCATGAGTCGCGATTCGTTCGCCGGGTCGCTGCTGAAGCACAGTTCATAATCATCGCCGCCGCAAAGCGCTGCGCGCAGGCGTGATTCCTCTCCGGCGCAGCGCCGGGCCGCCGGAGAATATGGCAAAGCTTCGGCATCCAGCACAATGCCAACCCCGCTGGCCGCGGCCAGATGTCCGGCATCGCCGAGCAGTCCATCGGATACGTCGATGGCGCAGGCGATCAGCGGCGCGGCGGCAAGCGCAAACCCGAGGCGGGGCCGGGGACGAAAATATGCGGCATGGAAATGCGCCCGGCACTCTTCCGGCAGCTCTTCCAGCGGCGCGTTGAATGCGATGTCCGGCGTGGCGACGCCAAGACCGGCGAGAGCCAGGACGCCATCCCCGACCCAGCCGGTGACATACACTTTCTGTCCGGCCCCGGCCCCTTCGCGGCGAAGCTCATGACCGGCCCGGCACAAACCGTGGACCTGAATCGCGATTTGCAAGGGCCCCCGGCCGATGTCGCCGCCGATCAGGGGGCAGCGAAACTCCCGGGCGAGTTCAGCGAGGCCGCCGCTGAAAGCTTCCAGCCACTGCGAATCCGCTTGCGGCAAGGTCAGGGCCAGGGTGAAACACAGGGGTTCGGCCGCCATTGCGGCCAGATCGCTGAGATTGACCGCCAGGGAGCGGTATGCGATCAATTCCGCCGCGGCGCCCTCCGGGAAATGCGCCCCCGCAACGAGCGCGTCGGTGGAAATGACCAGGCGTTTGTCCTCTGGCACGTGCAGGATGGCTGCGTCGTCGCCCGGCCCGAGTTCGATTTCGGGCCTTGGGAAGGCCAGTTCCGGCACATTGAAGTACCGGCCTATGATGTCGCGTTCGGTCAGAATCATTTGCGGCCGGGGGCTGCTTCGTCGCCGCGAAGTCGCGGCGCCAGCTTGTCGAGCACCGCATTGACGTACTTGTAACTGTCCGTTGCGCCGAAAACTTTCGCCAATTCCACGGCTTCGTCGATAACCACGCGCGGGGGAACGTCCGCCTGTCTGGCGAGTTCGAATGTTCCCAGCCAGATGAGGGCCTGTTCCACCGGATCGAGTCTCCTGTCGTCCAGTACCGGCCCCAGATGTCGTTGCAGTTCTCCGCTGTCTTCCGCTATCGCTGGAAACAGTTGCTCGAAGTAATCCCAATCGACGCGGCCCTTCGCATCTTCGCGTAACTGACGCGCGATCTCGTGGGGGTCGTTTTCGGTCATGATCCATTGGTATAGCGCTTGCAGGGCGAGGCGGCGCGCGCCGCTCCGGGGCGAAGCCATGCGCTTGCCGGAAGCGGGATTCCGCGGCGCGGCGCGGGTGTTCGGCGGCGCCCCCTGGCTGGACGGCTGCGGCTTGCCGTTCACCGGGATTCCATGCGCGCGATCAGGCTGACCATTTCCATGGCCGCCAGCGCCGCTTCCGCTCCCTTGTTGTCGCTGGGGCAGGAACGGGCTTCGGCCTGCTCGACGGTTTCCACGGTCAATACCCCGAGCGTGACCGGCTTGCCGCTTTCCAGCATGATCTGGCGCAGGCCGCGAACACATTCGCCGGCGACATGTTCGAAATGCGCGGTTTCGCCGCGGATCACCGCGCCGAGGGCGATTACCGCATTGATGTCCTTTCGCCGCGCCAGGGTCTGCGCCGCCAGCGGCAGCTCCCAGGCTCCCGGCGTCTGGACGATATCGATTCGCTCCCTGGGCACCCCCTGGGCGGCAAGGGTTTGCAGGGCGCCTTCCAGCAGCCGTTCCACGATAAAACTGTTGAACCGGCTCATGGCGATGGCGTAGCGCGCCTCGCCCGGCTGCAGGTCCCCCTTGAGCACCGCGTTGGCGTTCATCCGGTTTTCCCTCCATTGTGCGTGGCACCGTTGCGCGACTTGCGGAAGCGCACGAATTCCTCCACTTCCAGGTCAAAACCGGAAATCGCCTTGAAGCGCGCCGGATGGCTCAGTAGCCGCATCCTGCCCACGCCGAGATCGCGGAGAATCTGGGAGCCGGTGCCGATGGTGAGGTCGCTGCGCAATTCCTGCCCGTCCCCGCCGCGGCGGCGGCCCGTGGCGAGCGCCAGCGCGAGGGACGAATCGAGCCCGAGGCCATAGTCATCGCCGGACAGCAGCACCGCCACGCCCCCGCCTTCTTCGCTGATCCTTTCCAGCGCGTTGCCGAAAGACCAACTGGTGTGGTCGCCGCTGAGCACTTCGCAGACATCGCGCAGGGTGTTGGGAATATGCACCCGCACCAGGGTTGGCTCGGCGGGGGAAATCTGGCCGAAGGTGAAAGCCAGGTGGGTGCTGCCGCTGATCGAATCCCGGTAGCTGTGCACCTGGAATTCGCCATAGGGGGTATTGAGGCGGTTGCTTGCGGTGCGGGTAACCGTATGTTCGTTGGCCAGGCGGTAATGGATCAGGTCGGCGATGGTGCCGATTCCGAGCCCGTGGGCGCTGGCGAAGGCCTCGAGATCGCCCCGGCGCGCCATGCTGCCGTCCTCGTTCATGATCTCGACGATGACCGCCGCCGGGGCATAGCCTGCGAGCCGGGCGAGATCGCAGCCCGCTTCGGTGTGGCCGGCACGCCGCAGCACGCCGCCGGGCTGGGCCATGATGGGAAAGACATGACCCGGCTGGATGATGTCTTCCGACCGGGAATCGGGCGCCACCGCCACCTGCACCGTGCGCGCCCGGTCGGCGGCGGAGATGCCCGTGGTAACCCCGCTGGCGGCTTCGATGGATACCGTGAAACTGGTCTTGTGGCGGGTGCGGTTGTCGTCCACCATCAATGGCAGTTGCAGGAATTCGCAGCGCTCCCGGGTCAGCGTCAGGCAGATCAGGCCCCGGGCGTTCTTGGCCATGAAATTGATGTCTTCCGGGCGCACGCGCTCCGCGGCGATCACGAGGTCGCCTTCGTTCTCGCGCGCCTCATCGTCCATGATGATGACCATTTTGCCCTGGCGGATATCGTCGATGAGTTCCGCCGCCGAATGCAGTTTCATGTGCTGTTTGCCTGCTGGTTTTCTTCGATCGGTTCCGCCGCCGAATGCAGGTTTCAGGCGCTGTTCGCCGCCTGCCTCTCTTTGTCGCCCTGCTGCAGCCTTTCCAGATAGCGCGCCAGCAGGTCGGCTTCGAGGTTGACCTGCTGTCCCTCCCGGTACTGGCCGATAATCGTTTCCGCCCGGGTGTGGGGAATGATGTTCACGCTGAATTCCGCACCGTCCACCTGGTTCACCGTGAGGCTGGTTCCGTCGATGCAGATGGAACCCTTGGGGGCGATGTATCGCGCCAGGGGGGCCGGCGCCCGGAACCGGAGTCGCAGATTGTCGCCGTCGCTCTCGCGCCGCAGCAACTCGCCCATACCGTCCACATGACCGCTCACCAGATGGCCGCCGAGTCGGTCTCCCAACCGCATGGCAAGCTCCAGATTCACCCGCCGTCCCGGCGCCAGGGTTCCCAGGGTCGTGCAGCGCAGGGTTTCCTTCGATACATCGGCGACAAAACTGTCGCCTCCCCGTTCCACCACGGTCAGGCAGCAGCCGTTGACGGCGATGCTGTGGCCGATCTCGACATCGGCCAGATCCAGGCCGCCCGCCGCCACCCGCAGGCGGCAGCCGCCGCTGTTTTCGCCGCGTTCAAGCACGGCTCCCATGGCGGCGACGATTCCGGTGAACATCGGATGACTCTAGGAGCCTGCGCCGCGGGAATTCACGGCTGCAAATCCGCTCCCGTCCGCGCCGCCGGGCGGAGGGTGATTTTCAGGTCATCGCCGACTCTTTCGGCATCCCGGATCAGCCAGTCCGGATTCGAATCCAGATTCTCCATCCCGGCCAGCGCCAGCAGGGGTTTGGCGTCGCTGCCGAGCAGGCGGGGCGCCATGTAGATCACCATTTCGTCCACCAGGCTGGCCTTGACCAGCGCTCCGCTGAGCACCGGGCCCGCTTCCACCAGCACCTCATTGCACGCAAATCTCGTGGCGAGGCAGTCTAGCACGAATCCGGGGTCCACCCTTTCCGAGACCGCCGGCGCCGTGATCAGTTCCACATGATCCGGCAAAGCGCGCCGCCGCGAGGTTTCCCGCAGGCTGAAGACCTTGACCGCGCCATCCCGGGAAAAAGTTCCCGCATGGGGCGGGATGCGCAGGCGGCTGTCCAGTATCACGCGCAGGGGCTGTCCCGTTTCGTTTTCCGGCGATGGGTGTCCCATGCCGGCGCGGAGGCGGGCGACGGCTGCCAGGCGATCTTCCACCTTCCTCCGGGATTCGTCCGGGAGCGATTCGGGACGGACATTCAGGGACGGATCGTCGGCGATCATCGTGCCGATGCCGGTCATGATGGCGCAACTGCGGGCCCGCAGCATTTGCGCATCGGCCCGGGCCCGCTCTCCGGTGATCCACTTGCTGACGCCATTGGCGAGTGCTGTCCCGCCGTCGAGGCTCATGGCGAGTTTGCAGCGCACATAGGGCCTGCCGCGCCGCATTCGGGAGACAAATCCCCGGTTCAATTCGTCCGCCGCGCCGGCAAGGTCCCGCATGTGGAATACCGGAATGCCGGCGGCTTCGAGTTGCCGGACGCCGGACACTTGCGGGTTGGGGTCGAGGCCCGCCACCACAAGCTGGCGGACGCCGGCGTCAATCAGCGCCGCGCTGCAGGGGCCGGTGCGGCCCTGATGGGAACAGGGCTCCAGGGTGACAAATACCGTGGCGCCGGCGCCGCGCCGGGGATCAGCGACCAGCGCCGCGATTTCCGCATGAGCTTGCCCCGCCCCGGCGTGAAAGCCTTCGCCCACCCGATGGCCATCGCGAACCAGTACGCAACCCACCCGGGGATTGGGGGCGCAGGACAGCACCGAGCGCGCCAGTTCGAATGCGCGCTCCATATGCCCTGGCCAGTCCGCCAGCGCGCCGCCGCAATCTGCCCTGGTGATCGTGCGCATCGGAATCAATCGGAGGTTTTGGAAAGGCGTTCGATTTCCTGGCGGAATTCATCGAGATCCTTGAAGCTGCGATACACCGAGGCAAAGCGCACAAACGCCACCTCATCCAGTTCGCGCAACTCCTTCATCACGGCCTCCCCCACCATTACCGAAGGAATCTCCCGTTCGCCGCCGGACCGCAGTTCCCCCTTGATGCGGTTGACGGCGGCTTCCACGAGTTCGACGCTTACCGGCCGTTTTTCCAGCGCCTTGTGCAGGCCATCGCGAAGCTTGTCCTCGTGGAAAGGCTCCCGGGAACCGTCGCTCTTGATGATGCGGGGCATGACGAGTTCGGCGGACTCGTAGGTGGTGAACCGCTCCTCGCAGGTGATGCATTCCCGGCGGCGGCGCACGTGATTGCCGTCTGAAACCAGCCGGGAATCGATCACCTTGGTGTCCACCGCGCCGCAAAATGGGCAATGCATCGCTGTCAGCTCCGCTCAGGCGAATTGCCGGTACACCGGAAACTCGCGGCACAGGGCCAGAACCTGCTGCCGGACTTTCGCAATCCGGGAATCATTGTCCAACTCTTCCAGAATATCGCACATCCAGCCGGAGAGTTCCGCCACGTGAGGCTCGCGCAATCCCCGGGTGGTCACCGCCGGCGTGCCGATTCGCAGGCCGCTGGTGACGAAAGGCGGCTTGGGATCATTGGGCACCGCATTCTTGTTGACCGTGATATTGGCCCGGCCGAGGGCGGCGTCCGCGTCCTTGCCCGTCAGACCCTGCCGGATCAGGCTGAGCAGGAACAAGTGGTCGTCGGTGCCGCCGGAAACCACGTCAAACCCGCGCGTCATGAAGGCGCCGGCCATGGCCCGGGCGTTATCGAGAACCTGCTGCTGGTAATCCCGGAACCCCGGGCTCATCGCTTCCTGGAAACAGGCCGCCTTGGCGGCGATGACGTGCATCAGTGGGCCGCCCTGCCCAACGGGGAAAACATTGAAATTGAACTTTTTCTCCAGTTCCGGATTGGATTTCGCCAGTATCAGGCCGCCCCGGGGGCCGCGCAGGGTCTTGTGGGTGGTGCTGGTGGTGACATCGGCCCAGGGCACCGGGCTCGGGTACAGGCCGGCGGCGACCAGTCCCGCCACATGGGCCATATCCGCCACGAAATACGCGCCCACCTCGTCGGCGATGTCGCGGAATCGCTGCCAATCGATGATGCGGGAATAGGCGGAAAACCCGGCGACGATCACTTTTGGCCGGTGTTCCCGGGCCAGCCGCGCCACCTCTTCGTAATCGATTTCCCCGGTTTCCTCGTGCAGGCCGTATTGCACCGCCTGGTAGATTCTCCCTGAAAAACTGACCGAAGCGCCGTGGGTCAGATGGCCGCCATGGGCCAGGCTCATGCCGAGCAGGGTGTCGCCGGGTTGCATCAGCGCGCTGTAGGCCGCGACATTGGCCTGGGAGCCGGAATGCGGCTGGACATTGGCGTAATCGGCGCCGAACAGTTCCCGGGCGCGGTCGATGGCAAGCTGCTCGACGACATCAACATGTTCGCAGCCGCCGTAATAGCGCTTGCCCGGGTAACCCTCGGCGTACTTGTTGGTCAACACCGTGCCCTGGGCCTCAAGCACCAGGGGGCTGACGTGGTTCTCCGAAGCGATCAGTTCGATATGGTTTTCCTGGCGGGCTTCTTCCGCGCGGATGGCGTCGGCCAGAACGGGGTCGCAGTGGGCCAGGGTGTCGTCCCGGTTGAACATTGGCGAATCCTTGGGAATGAAGTGGGGGAGCGGATTATACCCGAAGCCCGGCGGGCGAAAGCCGGAGCGGGCCGCTCAGCTTTTGAGGTCGCGGCGCAGTTCGCTCGCCAACTCTAGCAGCTCTTCCGGGCTGAGTTCGGCCTGGACTTGTCGCGGCAGCGGAGCGGGGCTCTCGGCCTGTAATTCAGCGCCTTCCACCACTTGCCGGCAAAGCCGGAGGTAGTGGTATTCGAATTGCGGAAAGCTGACGGATTCGGCTTCGCTCGCGAGCAATTGCCAGCCGGTGGCGCGGCCGGCGAGATACACGGCCCGGTGGGACCAGTTCTGCTCCAACTTGGGCGAAGGTTTCAGGCAGGCTTCGTGGTAGGCGCCGCGGGTGGGCGGGAGGCCGAAGAGTGCGGTGTCCCGGCGGCAGGTGTTGACCACATCGGCAAGCACGGGCATGAATTCGCTGGAAGAAACGAGTTCGGCGCCGGCGCGAACAACCTGGGCCGGGCTGAAACATTTGAGATGTCCGAGCCAGTACTTTTTCGCCCGGTCCAATGTGGAGCGATTCGGAAACGCCTTGCGATACTGGTTGTGATAGGCAAGGGCGAAATCTTCGAAGAGGCGCGTGACCGCATCCACATGGTCCTGTCCGCCCGCAGCGGATTCATGGCGGCTCCGGGAATCACTCGGCCCAGCTTCGATCGGAGATGCGCCGGTACCAGGTATCATCATCTTCTCCGTATGCTGAATCAGGGACTTGATCTCCTTCATTGCCGACCTCGATTACCTTGCCATTCAGGCGCTTGGCCCATAACTGCTTGACCCGTTGCAGGAATATCGTATTCCAGGATTCCCTGGCCTCACCGGTTTCGCGCCAGTAGAGTATGAACTCCGGGACTTGTTGCAGCGCCCAATCCTCGTCGATCCGGGCCAGTTGCAGGATTTCCAGGCAGGGGGCCGCCGGTTGCCAGTCCTCGCTGATGGGCCGGGTCTCTTTTCCATACAGTTCCACTGCCTGCAGACGGCGCCACTGCCGCTGCACATGAGCGATGAATCTGGAATTCCAGTCATCCCGGTCCACGCCCCGCTCCATCCAGTAGAGCACGAATTCCGGAATGCTGTCGTCGATGAAGTTCCGGTTTACGCCGTCGCGGGCAAGAATTTCCACGGCAACCTCATCGGGCCGCCAGTTCCAGCCCATGTCGCGGAAGCGCTCGCGGGCGGCCTCGGCGGTTTGCTGTTCACGCCACTGCTTCAGCACATGCTTGACGAATTCATTGCCCCAGGAGTGCCGCGCTTCGCCGCGTTCGCGCCAGTACAGCACGAACCGGGAGACTTCGCCGTGAATGAAGTTGTCCGGGATATTGAGCTGGCGGCACTGCTTGATCCATTCCGCATCCGGCTGCCAGTCGGGCGCAATGGGGCCTGTGGTTCCGCGCCGCCGCCGAACCCGGTTTTGCCGCGGCGGGGCGCTGTCGATTCGCTGCAATGCGTACCACGCCGCGCCCGAGGCTTCCGGGTGGGGCTCCCAGGCAAGCATGTCGAGCTGCATCAGCCGCAAGCGAATGCGGTCGATATCCGCAGGCTTCCAGAAAGGAAAAAAACGACCTGCATCCACCGCATCCAGCAGCACGAAATCGAGCCCCGGATGGGCTGGCAGTTGCTCGGTGGCGCGGAAGGTGATGATCTCGGCAAGCACATGAACCATCACCGCCTCTTCCAGCCCGATGGTCGCCGCCAGCGCGGGAGAAATCGCGAGCGGCCGGTCGGAGTAGAGGGATCCCAGCATCGATGTCAGGCAGGCGGCAGAACAAGCAGTTGCAGACCCGCAACTCTACCACAAGCCCGCGCCATGGTTGGCATGAACAGCCTTATGGAGTCCCGGCGGAAAACCGGGACTTCGTCGGGACGGGCTGAAACGGTTGTTAGGGCTTGCGGAACCTCAAGGTCATGCGATCCGACTCGCTGATCGCCAGAGTATCCGCGAAGAACGCCGTTGTCCAGCCCACTTTTGTCTGGACCGTTGCAGTCGGGTCCCGGCGCGCCATGCAAGCGCGGCCAGGCCTCAAGCGGGCTCGGCGCGCACTGCGAGGAGGTTGCGCTCCTTCCTGCCGAAAACGGCGCCGACCAGGTGGATGGGCTCGCCGCGATCCTTGTATCGGCCCGCGTAGCCCCGGGCGCGGATCTGGCTTATGGCCCGGTCGAGGGCGGCTTCGGTTTCCTCGTTCCCTTCCGCCATCTTGAATTCCATGACGAACACCTGTCCTCCATGGAGCAACACCATGTCCGAACGGCCGCGGCTGGTGGATTCCTCTACCCGCAGGTCCACGCCGATGGTGCGGAAGCAGGCATACAGCATTCCCGCGTACCAGGCCTCGTAGCGGGCGAGTTCCGGCCTGGTCTGCCACTGGTACGGGACGCCGGCGAAAAAGGCGCGGAGTCGCTCGGCGAAGGCGTCGAAGTCGTTGTCGGCCAGCAGGCGGCACAGGTCCCCGCCCTGGCTGGAGACTTCCCGGCCGTTTCCACCCGCGTGCCGCAGCAAGCCGTTGTTCAGGCTCAGCCGGACTTCCAGGTTGGGGAAATCCAGCCGGAAGAACAAACGATGGTCGCGCCGTTCCTCCCCGGTTACGGTGAGATAGCCGGTCTGGAACATCAGGGCTTCCACCCCGATGCTGCCCACATCGAAAGTCGACAGCAGGTCTACCTCAGTTTCCCGGTTTTCCAGCTCCAGCGGGCTCACGGCCTTTTCCATCATGGTCTCGAACAGAAAGGTCGGCGTGCCGGTTTCGTACCAGTGGGGGAGAAATTCCCGGCTGTCGAAAAGCAGCAGGATGTCGAAGGGGTTGTAGACCTTCTCCCCGCCGCGCCAGTGGTAGCCGTTGTACCAGGAGCGGATTTCGTCCCGGTCGAGTCCGGGCAACTCCGGGGCGAAAACGGTGTCGAGATCGTGATCGGTATAGCCGCAGATCGCCGCGTAGCGCGGGTCCAGGCTGATGTTTTGGAGATTGTTCAGGCCGGAAAACAGGCTCACCTTGGAAAACATGCTGATGCCGGTGACGAAGACGAAACGGACGTGTTCGGCGCTGCCCTTGATCACGCCATAGAAACCCCGCAGGTAGTCGCGATTCGCCCTGGCCCGTTCCGGGTCGTTGAGCACATCGAGGATGGGCTTGTCGTACTCGTCCACCAGCACCGCCACCTGCTTTCCGGTCTTGTGGTGCAGCCGGTCCAGAATATTCCTCAGGCGCCTTGGGCCCGTGTTCGACGAATGCGCCGGTTCCAGGCCTTCGCGCCGTTCGATACCCTCAATCTGCTCGATGATGTCTCCCTCGAGATCTTCCGGGTTGCGGTAGTTCCCGTCAAAACTCAGCCGCAGCACCGGATGCTTTTCGTCCCAATCCCAATGATCGTGGATGTGCAGGTCCCGGAACAGATCTTCGCTGCCCGCGAACAGTTCTCCCAGGGTGTCGAGCAGCAGACTCTTGCCGAAGCGGCGCGGGCGCGACAGGAAGTAATGGCGGCCCTGGCTCACGAGCCGGTGAATCAGGGGCGTCTTGTCGACGTAATAGCAACCGTCCTCCCGGAGGGTCCGGAAGTGCTGGATACCGATGGGTAGCTGGCGGCGCTGCATGGCGGGATTGATATTGCCGAATCCGGAGAATCCTACCATGCCGGCCCCTGCGTTGCCTGTCACTGGGTCCGCGCCGCGCTCGGCGGCA
>JAJDSZ010000058.1 GCA_022827425.1 Pseudomonadales bacterium
GATTTGGCCGATGTGCGAGCGATGGTCCAGATCCAGCAGGCGGCGAACTGCGCCCTCGGAAACTCCGAGCCGCGCGGCAAGTGCGGTGTTTCCGATCCTGTCGGCGCGCATTGCGCAATACAACGCGATCTTGGCGGCGACAAGTGCTGGTAAAGCTATCATGGGACGTCCTCTTGCGGCAGAAGGTCTGGGGATTTCGCGGCGCGCCCCGATGTAACCGGCCAGGGCGGCAATCAGGCAATCCCGTGCCTGCGCCAAGGCCTCGGATTCGTTCTCTCCTTCGGTCAGGGCTTCTGGAACATCGGCGAAAGAGACGAAGATCGAACCATCCTCCTGCCGTGCCAGTTCCGCTGGCCACGCTAAAGTTTGTGCCATTTTCCTCTCCCCCTTGTTCGCTTTACTGCAAATCTTCGTTCTTCAGGCCAAGTTGCCGAAGCATCGCAGACAAGAGCCCGGCGCTGATCTCCTTGCGGCGATCCTTGACGGTCGTGAAGCGATTCCCATAATGAAGCCGCCCATGGCTTCCCTTACCCGGACGAGATTCAAAACGAACCGCCACACTTCGTTCTCTGCCCAGTCGTCGCACACGGCGAACAAATTCGTTTCCGTTCATGATAATCGTACAAATATGTGCGAAGCAATAATGCCGAGTCACTAAACGGAGACGGCAGCCAATGAAACAGGATTTCCTCAACTGGAAAGTAGACCGGGACCCGCGATAACTTCCTTCAAGAATTCGTGTCACAATTCGTTCCGAATCATGCCGCCCGGCTGGCAAACCGGCCTGGAGCGAGAGCGGCACGCCGGTCTTGAAGGCTTGCCCTATCAGGAGAGAACCTCATGACTTCTTCGCACAATCTTTCACGAATGCTGGTTTGGCTGCTCTTGCTGCTGCCCGCGGTTTTCCTTGCCGGCCGCATCTCGGCGCAACGCACTGTAGAACCGTCCTGCGACATGTGCCACGCCGAACTGGTGCCGCTGGAAGAGATTCAGCAATATGTGCAACTCGGGCAGCGTGAAGCCGTGGGCGATATGCAGATTCGCTCGATCGACGCCGGGCGCACACAGGTGCAGGTTTCGCTGGTGCATCGCAACGCCCTGATGGAGCGCGCCAACCGGGTGGCGGAACATAGCCTGGTTACGGAGGTTTATTACATGTTGTCCGGGGGCGGCACCGTACTTACCGGGCCGGAACTGGTCGACCCCGTGCCGAGAGCTTCCGACAGCTACAACGTCATCAATCTCAACGGCCCCGGACACAATGCGCGCGATGTGCGCAACGGCGTGACGACGGAACTGAACGCGGGCGACGTGTTCGTGATTCCCGCGGGGACGGGCCACGAATTCATCGAAATTCCCGATCACGCCACCTATATCACTTTCAGGGTGGACCCGGACAAGGTTGTCGCATTGATGAACGCCGAAGATTCGGCCGCCTTTCTCGAAGAGCGCCTGTGAAGCGAATTGCGATGAACCGGATTTGGCGCCGCACGATCTCGGCGGCGGATTTCGTCATCCTCGACGCCAACCCGCTCGAAAACATCGACAACACCCGGTCGATCGATGAAGTCTATCTTCGCGGGCGACAGGTGGACCGGGAAGGATTGAGAATGGGATGGACCACAGGAAACTGAACGGAGCCTGTTTCATGAATCAGCAGTTCTCATCATGGTGCTCCAATCTTCATGTCATTCCGCGCGAAGCGAAGCGTAGTCGCGGAATCTCTTGCAGTGAACCAATCCCACACGCTGTTACTCATTGAAAAACAGGTAGGTAGTGCGGCAGGCGCTCGCCTTTCTGGATAGCGGGCGTCCGGCCCGGCTCGCGGCGACCCGGCCAATCCGGGCGCCGCGGGCCGGGAAGCATCTAGTTGGGCATTGCCGGTTACAAGCCAGCCTGTGTTTCAAGGCAGCGGATGGCGTCGCGTACTTCGACCCAGCGATTCCAGCCGCGATCGACATAGGTTTGCGCTTCGGACGAAAGCACGATCGTCGAATCGTTGGCGGTGCCCTTGAAGGTTTGCAGCACCCGCAACCAGCGCTCCACATGGTCGGCGCCCTTGCCGGTCTCTTCGGACCAGGCCGTCACGTCGGCTTCCAGTTCGCCGGAAACGCAGGCCACCGGTTCCGGCTCCGGCTCGGCTTGCGCCGTTGCCCTGGATTCAATCTCGGTCAGGGCCGCCACCACATCGTCCCAGCGCGTCCAGCCGTTGTCGGCGTAGCCCTGGGCTTCGCTGGCGGGCATCGGGCTGTAACCGTCCCGGATGGCGTCCGGATCGCCCAGGGCGGCCAGCACGCGGTTCCAGCGTTGGGCGTGATCGCTGTTCGCGTCCTGTTCCCCGGCCCAGGTTTTCACCCTGGTTATCAGTTCGCCGTAGTCGTTATCGCCGTCCTGGGACAGGTTTTGATTGTTGTCCTCCGACGAAAAGCCGTCCCGGACGTCGTCGGACTGCAAGCCATCGCCCGGAGCCCTGGTCACCGTGATCATTGCCGGATTCGGGCTGCCGGCGGTGTTTATGATTTCATACGCGGAACCCCCGGCAACCCTCAGGCCGAGACCTGGACTCCGAGCAGGGTACGCCACGTCGTTACTAAGCACCGTCGCCCAGACACGGCCCGCAACGTTTAAACCCCGCATGCCGAGATGGAGGGTAACGGATTGGCCGCGGGACAGCTTGAAACTGAACGTCCGTGGATTCGGGCCTACAGCGACCTGGATGTGGTTTCTGGAGCTTCCGCCGCCATAGAGGTTG
>JAJDSZ010000093.1 GCA_022827425.1 Pseudomonadales bacterium
TTTTGTCCTTCCGCAATCCAGCGCTCTCCCAGTTTGATCTCGAATGCGGCCCAGCGTCCGTCCGCGGTTTCCACGATGGCGTCCACTTCAAGTCCGTCTTTTTCCCGGTAGTGGTATACCCGTGCGTCCGCGGCCTGCGCATAAATCCGCAGGTCGCGGACCACCAGCGATTCGAACAGGAAACCGAAGTACTCAAGATCGGCCAGCAGACGGTCCGGCGCAATGCCCAGGGCCGCCACGGCGAGCGAAGGGTCCGCGAAGTGACGCACCGCCGCCGCGCGAAGCCGGGTGCGCGAACGCAAATTCGGAGACCAGGCCGGCTGGTCTTCCACAACCATCAGCCGGGTGAACGCTTCCAGATATTCCGCTGCCGTTTCCCGATTCAACTTTTGACCGTTCGCGCCGCCGACATCGGCCGCCAGTTTACTTGTCGCAACAGGAGTTGCCACATTTCTTGCCAGCGACCTGAGCAATCGTTCCACCCTGATCGGATCGTGTGACTTGCCGCTCGCTTGCGAGATGTCGACGTGACAGATTTCCCTGACGTAGCCGCGATTGGCGCGAATTGCCGCAGCCAGGGGTTTGCCGACGTTTGCGGGCCAACCACCGGTGCAGACGATTTCGGCGAGCGAGGAAATCGTCATTTCTTGCGGCACGGCGCTTTGAGGCTCGCTCCGCAGCAGTTTGGCAAGTGAAATTCGGTTCGATGACTGCCCTGACTCGCTCAAAGCGCAGGGCCGCATTCTCAACCGGGAAAAGCGGCCCGCTCCAGAGTGCCGGGTATGGTCGTCGGCGGGTTTTGCGGAGCCGGTGAGAATGAACTGGCCCGGAGCGCGTCTCCGGTCAACTTCATGCCGCACATGATTCCAGATCTTCGGTGCGAGTTGCCATTCGTCGATCAAACGTGGCGTTTCACCGGCCAGCACTGTTCCAACATCCAGATCGACCATCCGTTTCGCGTTTTCGTCACGGTCGAGTCGTACCTCGCTTGCCGCCGCGCGCAATGCGGTTTCGGTTTTCCCACAAGCTTTCGGGCCTTCAATGAGTACCGCTCCGGTTGCTTCGAGCAGCAGGGACAGTTCCGCGTCGACGATTCTGGGAAGATATTCCATGGTCAAGAAAACTATGTGCTGAATTGACGATTCGGGCCACCGGGCTACGAAATCGATCGTTTTCCGATCTCTCAACCGATGATTTGTCGAGATTTTAACCGGCGATTTGTCGAAAAATCAACCGGCGATTTGTCGAACGTTCATCCGGTGATTTGGCGAAAATCCGATAGGCGGTTTATCAAGTCCGCAACTCCGATTCGTCACCGATGTTGCTTCGCGCCGCGACTTCCGCATATAGTCAGAAACCCCGCATGATGTTCCCGGCTTAGAGGAGCAGCCTTATGAATTCCGATTCGTTCGACCCGGAGGCGGAAAAGCAGGCGGTCGCGCCTGATGCGCCCGAGTCGCCGTCGCGCCGCGAGTTTCTCGAAACCACCGGCGCCACCGTGGCGGCTTCCACCGTCGTCTCTTTCGCCACGCCGGCCATGGCGCAGTCCGCCGATACGGCAGCGCCGCGCACCGCGATTTCAGTCAGCGTCAACGGCGTCCGGCATGAAGTCGAAGTGGAAGACCGCTGGACCCTGGCGGAATTGCTGCGCGACGCAATTGGCCTGACCGGCACCAAGATCGGCTGTGACCGCAGCGAATGCGGCGCTTGTACGGTGCTGATGAACGGCGCGCCGGTGTATTCCTGCAGCCAGCTTGCAGTCTGGGCCGACGGCGCCGAGATTCGCACGGTGGAAGGACTGGCGCGGAACGGCGAGTTGACGCCGTTGCAGCAGGCCTTCGTCGACAATAACGCGCCGCAATGCGGTTTCTGCACATCCGGCCAGTTGATGTCCGCCACCGCTTTGCTTGCGGCCAATCCGAGCCCGACCGCAGACGAAGCCCGGGCGGCCCTGGTCGGCAATCTGTGCCGCTGTTCCAACTACAACGCCATCGTCGAAGCGGTTGTCGCGGCCGGCGAGGGAGGTGTGGCATGACGCAGCCAACCCGAATCGGCCTTGAGCCACTGGAGACGATCGGCAACGATACCCCTCGCATCGACGCGGTCGAACGCGTTACCGGCGCGGCGCAATTCACCCGGGACGTCAAACTGCCCGGCATGGTCTACGCGCGGGTGCTGCGCAGCCCGCATCCTCATGCTCGCATCGTCTCCATCGATGTTTCCGCGGCTCTGGCCCTGCCCGGCGTACTCGACGTGATCACCCACGAGACCAGCCCCATCGTCTGGGGCTCGGGATGTGTTTCGGGAGGGCGGCAATACAACGACCCGATCAAGGACGCGACCATTCACCGGCGCTATATCTTCAACAATCCGGTGCGTTGCGTGGGCGATTCGGTCGCGGCAGTGGCCGCCACCGACCGCAATATCGCCGAGGCGGCGCTGGACTTGATCGAAGTCGAATACGAGGAACTGCCGTTCGTGCTCGAACCCGAGGAAGCGCTGGCGGATGACGCGCCCCGCATCTGGCCTGAAGGCAACATGTGCCCGGACACACGCAATCAGTTCGAGCCGATGACTTCGCGCATCGGCGACGTGGAAGCGGGATTCGCCGAAGCGGATCGGATTTTCGAACAGCGCTACGAGACCGGTTTCGTGCACAATGCCCAGATGGAGCCGCGTTGCGCGCTGGCGACCTGGGAAGGCGACAAGCTGACCTTGTACACGCCGTCCCAGGGGATTTCCAATTGCCGCCACGATACCGCCCGCGATCTCGGCCTGCAGGATCACCAGGTGCGCATCATCGCCCAATACATGGGCGGCGGCTTTGGCAACAAGAACCAGAACCAGGACGCCGATCTGGTCGCGGCGGAACTGTCGCGCCGCATCGGCCGGCCGGTCATGCTCGAATACACCCGCCGTGACGACTGGCTCGGCGTGCATGGCCGCTGGCCCACGGTGCAGGAATACCGGGTAGGGGTGAAGGATGACGGCACTGTAACCGCCATGCAGTTGCGCGGCTATAGCGGCATGGGGCCTTATCGCAAGAATTCCGGCGGCATTTCCGGCATGGACTATTATGCTTGCCCCAATCGATTGCGGGAGATCTATCCGGTCTATACCAATCGCACGACCTCAGGCAATTTCCGCGCTCCGTCCGACCCGCATGGCGTCTATGGCGTCGAGTCGATCATGGACGACATCGCCTACGAAATGGGCATCGACCCGGTGGATTTCGCGCTCCGGAACATGCGCCGGCCCACCGAGGAAATGCAGTTCACCAACTACCTGCTGGAAGAGGTCATCACCACCGGAGCGGAACAATTCGACTGGCAGGCCCGGCGGCGGGTCCAGCCCGGCTCGGACGAAGGCCCGCTCAAGAGCGGCGCCGGCTTCTCCTTCATGATGTTCCGCGCCGGCCTCGGCACGAGCAGCGCCGTGGTGCGGGTCGATTCGCAAGGACAATACATCTTGTACGTCGGCGTGACCGACATCGGTCCCGGCGCCAAGACCACCATGGGAATGATAGCCGCCGAAGCTCTCGGCGTACCGTTGTCCCGGGTCGAAGTGGTCTGGGGCGATACCGACCGCACACCGTATTCGGTGGGCGAATCCGGCAGCCGCACGACGATCATGACCGGCTACGCGGTGGTTCAGGCCGCGGAGAATCTGAAACGGCAAATCGCCGATCGCGGCATGCCGGACGGCGCGGACGTGCTGATCGGCACGGCGACTCCCGTGCCGACTACGGACGGGCTGATACGTCAATGCTTCGCCGCCCACTTCGTCGAAGTGGAAGTCGATATGCGCATGGGTACGACCCGGGTGCTGAAATACACCGCGGTGCACGAATCCGGCCGTATCATCAATCCGACCACGGCCAGGGACCAGATTCGCGGCGCGGCAATCCAGGGCATCGGCCAGGCGCTGCACGAGGATCTGCTCTACGACCCGCGCAACGGGCAGCCGCTCAGTCCGGGTTATTACCGGGGGCGGCATCTGACGCACCAGGACATTCCCGATATCGACGTGACCTTCATCGAGACCGACGACGGCTACGGGCCGTTCGGCGCCAAGACCGCCGGCGAGTCCGGCATCATTCTCGCGCCGGCGGCGGTCGCCAACGCGGTGGCGAACGCCACAGGCCGGCGCATGCGGTCCTTGCCGATCACGCGGGACAAGCTACTGCAGGAGGTTTCGGCATGAGAGCGCTGAGCAATCACGACGCAAGCAGTATCTCGGATGCGGTCCAGGCCGCGGCCCGGGCGCGGGCCGAAGGTCGAATCCCTGCTTTCTCCGGCGGTGGCACGGACCTGCTGCAGCAGGTCAAGGACGGTACGGACCCGGCGAATGTCATCATCAATCTGCGCAGCGTGGACGAGGCGCGGGAGATCGAGGAAGGCGCCGGCGGAATTTCCATCGGCGGACTGGCGACATTGGCCCAGGTGATGGACGCCGCCGCCGTGCGCACTCGCTTGCCGGCGCTGGCCCAGGCCGCCGAAAGCGTCGGCACGCCACAGATTCGCAATGTGGCCACCGTCGCCGGCAACATGACCCAGCGCCCCTGGTGCTGGTATTACCGCAATGGTTTCAATTGCTTCAAATCCGGCGGCGACGAGTGTTTCTCGGTCAACGGCGAAAACGGCCAGCACGCCATTTTCGGCGGCGGTCCGAGCTTCATCGTGCATCCGTCCGACCTTGCGCCGGTGCTGGTTGCTTTCGAAGCGGTTTTCCAGCTCGCCGGCCCGGACGGCGAACGCGAAGTCCCGGCGGCGGAGTTCTTCGTGCTGCCCAGGGTAGATCCGGTCAACGAGAACGTGCTCGGCGAGTCGGAAATGCTCGCGCGAATCCTCGTGCCCTCATTGGCTGAAAATACCGTGAGCAGTTATTACAAGGTCATGGATCGGGCGGCCTGGACCCATGCCGAAATCGGCGTGGCCACGGTAATCCAGCGCGACGGCAATGCCGTGGTGGACGCCCGCGTGGTGCTTTCGGGCGTGGCGCCGATTCCCTGGCGGCTGCGCGCGGTCGAGGAATTCCTCACCGGCAGGCAGATTACCGCCGAAGTGGCGCAGGAGGCCGGAAACATGTCGATCGGGGACGCCCAGCCGTTGGCGAATAACCGCCACAAGTTGCCCATGACCAGCGCCGCCGTGGAACGCGCCATCATCGGACTGGCGGCGGGGTGAGGCCCGGTCGGCGCAGCCGACAAGAAGCGAAGCTTCTTGAGGTCCGAACGACTTGCCAAGGATGGCAAGGCTGGGGTCAATCGAAGTCGATTAATCCGCGCCAGGGACGGCGTGTATGATCTATCTGGCGTTTGGCTAATGGTATGAAACGAGAACCGCAATGAAACGCAGGGATTTCCTGTTCCTCACTCACGCTGGAGACGATTGCCTGCGCCTCTCCTGCCAGCAACTGTACATGCATTACCGCGATCTGACGCGGGCGGAATCGGATACTGCCAATGCGTCGGCCGAACACGCCGAATGGTGGGCGGGCGAGCCCGAATCCGAGCTTGCGCTGGAGTCGCCGGAGTCGTTTTTTCGCCGCCTCGGCGAAGCGCTGCATGGCAAGCGCAGGCTCGAACTGGCCGATAAGGAATGGCTCGGTGATGCCGGATTGCGGCGGCAAATCGAACAGGTATTAAACGCGTTTCGCGCAGCCGGCGGCGAAGTCGTATTGGCGTCTCAGGCGAAAACCGAGGAGACAGTGGCATGAAACGATTCGGAAGCCTGCCGGCGCTTTTCGCATGCGGCCTCCTCCTGTTCGCAGGCTGCGGCCCGCAACAATCCGGCGCCGGCCCCGCACCTGACACTGATCGGGAATTGGCGGGCCGCGTGCAGGCGGCGCTGGAGTCCGCAAGCGATTTGCCGCGGGAATTGTCGGTCGAGGTAAGCGATGGCGTGGTCCTGATCTCCGGCGCGCTCGCCTGCGAGGATTGCGGCGGCAACCGCACGCCCGGCAACATCGGAACGATCCAGCAATCCCTCGGAACCGTCGTGCGCGCCGTCCCCGGTGTCACGGAAGTGCAGTTCCAGCTCGATTACTCCCAGTAGATAAGCTTCGAAAAAACGAGCAAAAAGGCGAAAAATGCGTGATATGTTCTTTTATTCGAATATTATGGATGTTGGAGAGATCGGTCGCATTGATGCTTTCTTGCTTACATTCCATAAAGTGTTATTATTCGTATCTAACTCCCAAAAAACGGAGATAAGTACGAAATAATATACACTATGAACTCTAGAAAAAACGCATCCACCGCAATCGCCGAGGAGTTCGGGGGACGGTTGAAACGGACCCGGCTCAATCGGGACATGACACAGTCCGAGGTGGCGGAACGCGCGGGCGTTTCCAGGTTGGCGGTGCTCAACGCCGAAAAAGGCGATGTGCGGCTGAAAGTGCTGGTGGCGATCCTGTCCGCGCTTGATCTGGCCGGACAGTTGGACCTGTTCCTGCCGGGCCAGGACGTTTCTCCCATACAACTTGCGCGGCTCAAGGGCAAAACGCGGCAAAGAGCCTCGGGCCAGCGCAAGACCGGAACCGCGGAATCGGCGGATTGGTCGTTCCAGGTCCCCAGCATTGCGGGAGAGCGAAGCGGGGCGGAAGACCAGAACTGAATGGGAGCCGCCGGAATGCTGCATCAGATCACCGAAGTCAGATACGGCGGGCGCCAGGTCGGAGCGGTCGGCCTGGATGCCGACACCGGCATAGGCGCATTCGAGTACGCGCAATCATTCATCGAAAGCGGCATCGAGCTTGCGCCGATTCGCATGCCGCTGGCGAGCCGCGTGTACACGTTTCCTGAATTGGGGCGGGCGACTTTCGAAGGGCTGCCGGGACTGCTCGCGGATTCGCTGCCGGACGATTTCGGCAATTCGGTTCTCAATGAGTGGGCGGCCCGCCAGGGCCGGGCGGCGGACCGGATCAGCCCACTCGAAAAACTCCAGTACATCGGCAGGCGGGGCGTTGGCGCGCTGGAATTCGTCCCCGCCGCCAGGCTCAAGGGCCTGAACGCCTCCCGGAATCTGCAACTGGACCGGCTGGTGGAAATCGCCCAGGAAGTCCTCGACAGCCGCGCCGGTTTTCGCGTCGAAATGAGCGGCGGCGGGCGGGAAGACCGCGACGCCATGATGGCGCTGTTGTCCATCGGAACCAGCGCCGGCGGCGCCAGGCCCAAGGCGGTGGTCGCTTGCAATGATGACTTTAGCAAGGTCAAGTCAGGACAGGTGGACGCGCCGGAAGGATTCGCCCATTACCTGCTGAAATTCGATGGCGTGAGCGAAAGCCGCCGGGGCCGGGAGTCCTTCGGCGACCCGCTCGGATACGGCGCGATGGAGTATGTCTACCACAAGATGGCCACGGCTTGCGGCATCAGCATGACGCCCTGCCATTTGCTGCGGGAAGGCGACCGGCGGCATTTCATCACCCGGCGATTTGATCGAAGCGGCAACCGGAAGTTTCACGTACAGACGCTGAATGGTCTGGCCCATGTGGATTACAAACAGCCCGGGTCCTTTTCCTACGCCGAACTGTTCGCCGTGCTGCGCAGGCTCGGCATGGCGGCCCCGGCGGCGGAACAACTGTTCCGGCGAATGGTGTTCAACATCGTTGCCAGAAACCACGACGACCATTCCAGGAATTTCGCCTTCCTGTACCGGAATGGCCGGTGGGAACTCGCCCCCGCCTACGATCTGGCCTACAGCTACAAGCCCGGCAGCCGATGGACCCACAGCCACTGGATGACGCTGAACGGGAAGCGCGACGGCTTTGCCCGCGAGGATTTTCACGCCCTGGAAAAACTCAGCCCGCTGTTCACCCGGGCGAGGGTCAACCGGATCATCGACGAAATCGTCCACCAGGTCTCGCAATGGCGCAGCCTTGCCGTGGAACACGAAGTGCCCGCCGTCCTCACGGAAACCGTCGAGGAGCATCTGCGCCTTGATCTGTGACCTGGGCCGGGAATGCTGGTCCCCATTGTCATTCCGCGCGCAGTCGCAGAATCTCCCTGGGGGGCCACCGCATGAGATTCTGCGACTCCGCTTCGCTACGCGCGGAATGACAGAAGAAAAGCGCTTCGCCAAGTCTGGCTTTTCCAGCCGCGGTATGCCGCCGCTGTATTCAGCCTCTGGATAATCCACTGAACCGGGGAACTGCCGTGAGCCAGGACATTGTTGCAAGCATGAAGGAAGGCGCCATGCGGCCCGTGCAGGTGCTGGCGGTGACGATCTGCGTGGTCATCAACATGTTCGACGGTTTCGACGTGCTCGTCATGGCCTTCACCGCGCCCTCGGTTGCCGCGGAATGGTCGCTGGAGCCCGGCACCGTGGGCATGCTGCTCAGTTCCGGGCTGGTGGGCATGTCCCTGGGCTCGCTGTTCATCGCACCGCTGGCCGACCGCATCGGCCGCCGCAACAACATTCTGATCTGCCTGGTGATCATCAGCGCCGGCATGTTTCTCTCCGCGTTTACCCAGTCGGCCCTGCAACTCGCTTGCGCCCGGGTGCTGACCGGGCTTGGCATCGGCGGCATGCTGGCCAGCATCAACACCATCACCGCCGAGTTTTCCCCGCGCAAGCGGCAGGGTTTCGCCATCGCCATGGTGCAGTCGGGCTATCCCGTGGGCGCCACTGTGGGCGGAACCATCGCGGCCTTCCTGATCGTCGCTTACGACTGGCGCGTGGTATTCCTGTTCGGCGGCGCCTGCACCGCGGTGATGATTCCCGTTGTGCTGCGCTACCTGCCGGAATCGCTCGACTATCTCATCGAGCGCAAGCCCCCCGGAGCGCTGGAGCGGGTCAATCGCCTGCTCGCCCGGATGGGCAGGGAAACGCTGGCCGAACTGCCCCCGTCGCGCCGCCAGGGAGATTCCGGCAGCGTGCTCGAACTGGTATCGGCGCCCCTGCGCGCTTCCACCCTGCTGCTGTGGTGCGCATTCTTCATGATCATGCTCAGCTTCTACTTCGTCCTGAGCTGGACGCCAAGCCTGCTCACCGATGCCGGTTTGAGCCCGGAACAGGGCATTTCCGGCGGCGTGCTCGTGAATATCGGCGGCATCATCGGCGGGGCAACCCTCGGCTATCTCACCGCGCGCTTCTCCGCCCACCGGCTTACCGCCCTGCACATGGTGCTATGCGCCGTGTTCATGAACATTTTCGCGCTGCTCGATGGCAATCTCGGCCCGATGCTCGTGGCCGGCTTCGTGGTGGGCTACTTCATCTTCGGCTCGATCATCGGCGTGTACAGCATCGCGCCGAACCTCTACAACACCGCCGTCCGCAACACCGGCATGGGCTGGGCAATCGGCATCGGTCGTTTTGGCGCCATCATCGGCCCGGCGGCGGCGGGCTTCCTGCTCGACCGGGGCTGGACCGGCGCCGAGTGCTTCTACGTGTTCTCGATACCCCTGCTAGTCTCCATGGCGGCGGTATCGCTGCTGCGGCAAAGGGAAGCGCAGCCCTCTGGCAGCCTTATTTCAGAGTAATGGACCCGGCGCAATAGTGCGCCAGCGATTCTCATTTTGGCAATGGGCGCGCTCACGTCAGTCATCCTGCGCGCAGTCGCAGGATCTCATTGGGTGGCCACTGCGAGAGATTCTGCGACTCCGCTTCGCTTCGCGCAGAATGACGTGGGGGGAGGGCTTCGCTTCGCGCGGAATGACAGGAAGGCTGGAGCGCCATAATGAGAATTGCTGATAGTGCGCATGGCAGCAGCAGCAGCTTGTTCTACCGAAAGGATAACGGCACAATCGGGGGTGCGGATTCAAGTGACGAATGGGGGGCACAGACCGTGAACAGAAGACAGATGATTACCGGCTCGCTGGGCGCGCTGCTGGCGGGGAAGTTCGGCAAACCGCATGCTGCGGAAGAGGGGGAAATTTTCGTCCCGCCACAATCGTGCCGGCAGACCTTGCGTCTTACCCAGGGGCCCTATCGGACCCAGAGTCCGCAACGTTCCGATGTCAGGGGCGGCAGGGAAGGCGTCCCGTTGCGGCTCAAACTCAAAGTCCTCAATCATTACTACTGCACACCCGCCGAAGGGGTCATGGTGGAAATCTGGAGTTGCGATTCCCAGGGGATCTACTCTAATGTCCGGAACATCGTTTTCGATTTCGAAACCACCCGGCGAAGCGGATTTGCGGAAGATACCCGGGGATCCGACTTTCTCAGGGGCCATCAATTCACGGACGGCAATGGGGAAGTCGAGTTTCTGACCCTCATTCCCGGCTGGTACGAGGGCCGTCTGCCCCATATTCATGTGCGAACCACGGCATTCCTCGAATGGACCGCTCACGACACGCAGCTCTTTATCCCGAGGGATATCGAGCGCCGCGTGTTCGCGTCCGGCCCGTACGCCAGCCACGGCCAGAATCCCTGGACCATCGACCGGGATCTGGTGGTCAAGGGGGACCAGGGCATGGTTGATCAGTTGACCATCTCCATGGAACCGGAAGGGGAAGGCTACTTCGGTGAGTTCACCATCGCCGCATCAGGCTGATTGCGGTGGTGGATTTTCCAGGGCGCCATCCGGTGAACTGATGAGCCGGGAATCGGCGCTCGCCGGCATCTGAAAAAACCCGCCCTGCCGGGGAACCGGCAAGGCGGGTCGGTTTGGTGGAGGCGGGGAGAGTTGAACTCCCGTCCGTCAGTTCGCGGCCCCGGGGTCTACATGCTTAGCGTCGTCTATTGCGTTAACCCCGATCTACCCGACGGGCAGGGCGAGCGGGGCGAGCCTGGAAGGTTTTGACAGCGCAACGCCAGGCGCGTATTGCTGCGATCCCGTTCTGGATGACGATTGCGAACGGCGGTTTACGGGAATCCCCCCGGCAATCGCTGACCGCGATCAGGCGGCCAGTGCGTACTGAGTGTCTTCGGCAACTATGCAGTTGCAGCGATTGATTTACGAGAGTCACTACCCTCTCGGCATGCACCCTGGGAGTTGATACCGGCGTCGAATCCGAATCGCCCCCGGAGAAGACCGCGAATCATAACACATTCGGATGGAAACTCGCCGATTTTTTCGCGTGTCGATCGGGAAACCCTCGCCGCCGGTGCCGAGAACTTTCGAGGAAAACCGTCAAATCACTTGTCTTTGGCGAGATTTTTGAGCAATTTCCACGGCTTGTCCGGCGAGATGTTCAATGGCGCTGAAGTCGCCCCGCCGGATCGGTTCCGCCGGCGTCATCCAGCTTCCTCCGCAGGCGAAGACTGCGGGCAGCACAAGGAAATCCGCGAGGTTGGAGGCGGAAACGCCGCCTGTGGGTATGAAGCGCATGGTGCGGAACACGCTGGACAGCGCCTTGATTGCGGGAATGCCGCCGGCGATCGAAGCGGGGAAGAACTTGACCGTTTCCAGCCCCATATTGTGGGCGCGCTGCAACTCGCCGGCAGTGGCGACCCCGGGATAGACCGGAGTTTCCGCTCCCCGGGCCACGTCCACAACCGCTTCATCAAGGCCAGGGGAGACTACGAACCGCGCTCCCGCGGCCAGGGCCGCCTCGGCCTGTGCCGCCGACAGCACCGTGCCCGCGCCCGCCATGGCATCGGGAACTTCCTCCACGACCGCAGCCAGGCAATCCAGGGCGGCGTCGGTGCGCAGCAGCACTTCAATCACGGAAACGCCGCCAGTCGCCAGGGCTTGCGAAATGCGAACCGCAGTCCGCGCATCATCCGCCTGCACGAGTGCGATCAGGGGCGTGACTCGGAGTTGACTTTCGATTTCAGTGCTCAAAATCTCTGCGGGCCCGTGGTTCCCGGTTCAGTTGCGAGCCCGCCTGCGATGGGACGCGCCTGCTTCAGCGCCCGCGTCCTGCTGGGCGAAAGCCGCGGTGGCCGGAAACAGCATGGGCGCGCAAAGCGCGAGCAGCAATGGCGGGCGCCGTCTGGTTGGAGCGGTAGCAGACATCTTGAACCCTCTTGCAGGTTTGGTCATATGAATCGGGATAGCCAATCCGTCGGAGCCTTCCTGTGCCGGGAACGGCATCCGACCCTCATGCTGCCACTGGAAAATACCAAAAACAACTACTTGTTGATATTTTTCTTCGATATTGGTATGTCCAATTACAGAGACCGAAATTTGACTTTAGTTACAGGCGATAGCTGGCGCCGATGGTGATGCGCCGGTCGGTCAGGCCCTGAAAACACACGAGGGCGCCGCTGTTGACGCAGGATTGCCTGACATCCGACTCGGTGAGGTTGACCGCCTCGACGCCGATGCTCAGATTGTCGTTCACTTGGTAACTGACGCTGGCATTGAGCTGCCCCCGGTCTTCCTGCACCACGGGGAAGCCCCACGGGAAGCTGGAAGTACTGCCGAAATCGGTGGAGCGGTATGCCTCCCGCCAGGTGTACCGCATCCTCGCCGAGACGCCGTACTTTTCGTAGTACGTCGTGATGTTGTAGGAGGTCCCCGACAGGTCGATCAGTTGTCCGCGGAGGGTGACGTCGGTAGCGCCGCCCGACATCAGGGCGAACGCGGCCCGGGCGCGGCTCGTGGGGTTGAGGAAGGTATCCCCGCCGGAGAACTCCTGTTCGGTGAAGTTGGCGATAAAGCCGAATCCGGACGCCCAGCCCAATTCGTCCTCGAGCTGTGCGAGGTCATACTGCGCGGCGATTTCAAATCCTTCCTGGGTGGTTTCCCCCGCGCCGTTGACTGTCGTTGCCGCCGGGACGCAGACTCCCACGCCACCGGCGTCGCCGAATACGTTGACGTCCGCGATGGGATTGAAGATACCGCCCTGTTCACAGGGAGCGGTGGTGTCGCGGAATCCGGTGACCGGATCTTCGAACGGGTCGTCCTGGGTGCGGACGAACAGCCCGGTGCGCTCCTTGTGGAACCAGCCGATGCTCAACACGCTCGAAGGCGCGAAATACCATTCGGCGGAGAGGTCGAAGGAGGCCACCTCTTCCGGCTCAAGGCCGGGATTGCCGATCGAAACCGGAGGGTTCGGGCTGGTGCTGAAGGTGGTTGAGGTGGACAGGCTGTTGAAACCCGGACGGCGGATATCCTTGCTCCAGCTTGCCCGAAGCGCCACATCCTCGGCTACGTTCGCCACGAGGTTGAGCCGCGGCAACAGGAAGTCATAGCTGCCTGTGGACGTGGTCGGGGACGCCTGGCCATTGGTGACCGAATTACCCGTCGAATTCACCTCGGTTTCCAGATAGCGCACGCCCAGGTTTCCGCGGAATATGCCGCCGGCGAAATTCGCCTGGGCGTACAGGGCGTCGGTCTCTTCCTCGATATCGAAGAATGCGGCGACACTCGAGGTCGGCTCATTGATGGAGCGGGAGCCGCCGTGAGCGGTAATGGCGGCATTCAGCCTCGCCAGCACGCCGGCGGGGTCGGAAGCCACGAGTTCCGGGTTGATCAGGAGAAAATCGCCGATGTACAGCGCTCTGCCATCGGCCTCGTTGAAGTTGTCCGGACCGGGCACGAGGAGATCCGCGAACAGATTCCCCCGGGGAGAGTCCGCCATGCTCCGCAGACCCCGGTTGGTGCGGATGTCATTGTTGAAATTGGTGGCCGTGCTGCCGCGGTAGCCGAAATCCAGCGTGGTGAAGCCCGACCAGTCCAGATCGTAGCTGAAATCAAGAACCAGGGCGTCTTCGCCGCTTTCGGCGATGTCCTGGCTGATGTTGGTGTCACGCAGCGCCACATTGGCGGGATCAAGCAATTGCGCAACCGTGGGCGCGCCGGGTTCGCCGAATGCGACGCCCCAGGAAAGCGTGCCGCCGGACAGGTCATAGCGGAACGGGGTGCTGTTGTCGTTGGCGCCGCCCGGGTCCAGCGGCACGTTGGGATTGATGAAGTTGAGCGTGGTGTTGAAACTGGGGGTCGTGGAATCGGAGCTTGAGGTGGAGATTTCCGCCCGCCCCGACCATCTGCCGCTTTCCCAGTCGGCGCCCCATCTAAAGATCTGGCTTTCGGTCAGGCGCGAGTTGGTGTCCGAGGAGAAGCGAAGATTCGGGTCGTCATCGTCAACCGCCAGATCCACGCCGATCACGCCCCGCAGCGCCGCCTCGATCATGCCGAGATTCTGTGCCCCGTTTCTGCCGTCGACGGAACCGAAATTGATGGTTTCAAAGGCATCGGGAATCGAAGCGTTTCTCAGGCTGCTGACACCCGAACCCTGAACCCTGGAACTTTCCTGCCGGCGTTCCTGGTCATTGAGGACCGCATCAAAATACAAGGTCAGTTCTTCATTGGGGGCCCATTCGAAGGAGCCGGCGAAGTTTTGGGTTTCGTACTCGAAGTTGTCGTAATCCTGATTGAGGAATTGAATCGGCAGGAAATTGAAGGACTGGGCGGCCGCCACGCCGCTGCTTGCGGCAACATTGTTGTCGCGGTCGGTACGGGGGCGGAACGCGGTGACATCCTGCTCGGTGTAGCTGGCGCTGATCACGATGCCGACATCTCCGGCGTCGGTGGTCCAGTTGTCGCCCCAGGTGCCGGATACCCTGGGCATGAAGTCGCCATCGGTGGTGAGGCTGCTGTTTTCGCCCTGGAGCCGGACCGTCGCGATGCGGTCGCCTATTTCCAGAGGACGGATGGTTCGCAGGTTGATGGTGCCGCCCACGGAGCCTTCGATGGTTTTCGCTTCCGGCGCCTTGGTCACTTCCACCGCGGAAATGATGGCCGCGGAAACATCTTCAAAATCGATGCCGGTTCTGCCCGCGCCGGAACCCACGGTGGACACGCCATTGATTTCGGTGCGATTCGCGTTGGTGCCGCGAATCTGAACGCCGGTGCCGACGCCCGCCGTCCGGGTAATCTGGATACCGGTCACGTTCTCCAGCACTTCCGCGAGATTCTGATCGGGCAGCTTGCCGATATCCTCGGCCTGAATGACTTCAATCAGATTGGCGGCGGCCCGCTTTTCCTCCAGTGCGCTGGCCAGGGACGAGCGGATGCCGGTGACAACGATCTGTTCCAGATTCGCCCCGGCTTCCTGTCCCAGGCCGGGCATGCTGATCGCCAGGGCGGAAACGCCGGCCGCCAATGCGATACTGAGCGGATGGCGCTTGAAGGAGTCAGGCGCATTGCGGTCTGGCGTCAGGCCGGTTGGGGCATGCGCCCCGGTTTCTGTGCCCATGGTGGAAGAGAGCCTGGTACGGGTGGAGTTCATCTGGAATTCCTCTTGAGAATTGGAATTGACAATGGCTTTGGCCAGTGCGACAAACCGCAGTGTAGCACATAGGCTTACCAAAAAAACCTACCAAGTGGATTAAATTGGTAATACCAAAATTATCGTCAGGCGCGATTCGCCTGACGCACGATGCGTTGCTTGTCGATGTTCCATTCCCTTTCCTTGATGCTGTCGCGCTTGTCGTGGTCCTTCTTGCCCCTGGCGAGTGCGATGCGGCATTTGACGAGATGGTCGCGCCAGTAGAGCCTGGTGCAGACGCAGGTGTAGCCCTTCTGTTGGGTGGCGCCGAAGAGTTTCGACAACTCCCTCCTGTTGAGCAGCAGCTTGCGGGTGCGGTCCGGGTCCGCCGCCACATGGCTGCTGGCGCTTTGCAGCGGCGTGATATGGCAGCCGAGGAGAAAGGCTTCGCCGTCCTTCATCAGCACATAGCTGTCGGTCAACTGGACCTTTTTCGCCCGCAGGCTCTTCACTTCCCAGCCCTGCAGGCACAGGCCCGCCTCGAAGCCTTCTTCGAGGTAATAGTCGTGGTTCGCTTTCCTGTTGACCACGATTGTGGTATCAGATGCGTTCTTTTTCATGGCTGCCTTCCGGGGAAGCGCAAATATAACAGGGGAGGGGCGAATGGCGCACGAAAGGGGGAAATTCTCTTCCCGTCTGGGTTTCATCCTCGCCGCGGCGGGCTCGGCGGTGGGGCTCGGCAATCTCGTGGCCTTTCCGGTCATGGCCTCCAAGAACGGCGGCGCCGCGTTTCTGCTCGTCTATCTGTTCTTCATCGCGGTGATCTGTTATCCGGTGATGATGGCCGAAGTCGCCATGGGCCGGAATACCCAGCGCAATCCCGTGGGCGCCTTCCACAAGCTCTCCGGGGGCAGCAGGCTCTGGCACGGGGTGGGCATGCTGGCGATTCTGACGCCATTCATGATCGCCGTGTTCTATTCGGTGATCACCGTCTGGCTGCTCGTGTACCTGAAAGAACTCGCCACCGGCGGCCTGACCCTGCTCGCCGATGACGCGAGCTTTGGCGAGATTGCGGCGCGGCCCACCACGTTCGGCTATCTGGTGTTTCTGCTGGCGCTGGTTTTCCTGATCCTGCTCGGCGGCGTCAAGGGTGGAATCGAGCGGCTGGCGCGGGTGCTGATGCCGACCCTGGCGGTGATGCTGCTCGCCCTGACCGTTTTCGTGTTGACGCTGGATGGCGCCAGCGTCGGCATCTCCTATTATCTGGTGCCGGATTTCAGCCGCATGAATCTGGCGGTGGTCAATGGCGCCCTGGCCCAGGCATTTTTCTCGCTTTCCCTGGGCATGGGAATTCTCATCACCTATGGCTCCTATTTCAGCCGGGAAGACAGTATCGCCGGTTCGACCCGCATGGTGGCCATCGCCGATACCGGGATCGCCTTTTTCGCCGGATTGCTGATCCTGCCGGCGATTTTCGCCTTCGATCCCAACACCAACACCGATGAGCTGTCCACGAGCAGCGTGGGGCTGATCTTCAGTTTCCTGCCCAAGATCTTTCTTTCCATGGAAGCCGCGGTGGGCTATTTCGGCGCGAGTCTCGCCGCCATCGTGTTTTTCACCCTGGTGTTTTTCGCCGCGCTGACCTCGCTGGTGTCGATTATCGAGATTCCCATCAGTTGCTGGATCGACGAGTTCAAGGTCAGCCGCCGCAAGGCGATTCTGGCCCAGGCGGCATTGATGACGATCTTCACCATTCCCGCCACCATGTCCCTTGGCATTTCCGATTTCTTCACCAATTTCACGAGTTATGGCGGCGTGTCCAAATCCTTTTTCGATCTGGTGTCGGACGTTTTCTACGAGACGATTCTGCCGCTGGTGGGATTTACCGTGTGCATCTTCTGCGCCTGGCGCTGGAAGCTGAGCGGGCTCGCCGCCGAACTCGAAGTGGGCGACCCGGGGTTTCGCGGTTCGCGGCTGCACCGCTATATCGATTTCTCCCTCGGCACGATCATTCCCGCGGTGCTGCTCGTGGTATTCCTGAGCACGGTTTACCAGATTTACCTGTAGCATGGTTTCGGTGGAACGCAGCGCCCTGCTGCCGTATTCTCCGCGGCAGATGTTCGATCTGGTCAACGATATCGAGCGGTATCCCGCGTTTCTGCCCAATTGCCAGTCCGCCAGGGTGCTGGAGAAAAGCGGCGATGCGCTTGTTGGCGAACTGTGCCTCGGCAAGGCGGGCATTCGCCAGCGCTTTGTGACCCGGAATCGGCTGCGGCCGCCGGAGGCCATCGACATGGAACTGGTGGAAGGCGATTTTTCGCATTTCAACGCTCAATGGCGATTCGAGGCAATGGGCGGGGATGCCTGCAAGGTGACGCTGGAAATGGACTTCGCCTTCCGCTCGAAACTGATCCAACTCGCCGCGGGCAGCCTGTTCCGCGACACCGCCGGTGAAATGGTGGACGCCATGGCGGCCCGGGCCCGGGCGGTGTATGGCCAATGAGCATTGCAGCGGCGAATCTGGAGATCGAAGTCGCATACGGGACACCCACCGCCCAGCGTATCGTCGCCATCGAAGTTCCCCGGGGAACCACGGCCCGGGAGGCCGTTACGCAATCCGGCATTGCCGCCGAGTTTCCCGAGATCGACCTGGAGAGCGCCGTGCTCGGGATTTTCTCCCGCAAGCTCGACGGCAAACGGACGCCCGCTCCGGAGGACTACGAACTCAAGCCCAGGGACCGGATCGAGATTTACCGTCCCTTGGGGATGACACCCAAGGAAGCCCGCAGGCTGCGCGCGAATCGGGGCTGAGTTACAATGAATCGGCACTATTCGTGTCGGCACTGAACCAGGAGCCTGCGCCCATGTCATGTTGCGCGTAGCGAAGCGAAGTCGCAGAATCTCTTTCAGTGACCAACCAACAAGATTCTGCGACTACGCGCAGAATGACTGAAATGGGGAAAGCGCCGTGAATTCCCGTCCCGACCAGCCGAGCCTGCTCAAGCGCATCGAGCGCGGCTTGTACGAGTATTACGTCACGCCGCACCGCCGGGCCCTGGCCCGGGCCGGGCGCGAGGAGGAAGACCTGTTCATGCTGCTCGTCTTCGCCGAATCCATGGGCATTCCCAATCCCGCAGCCTACTACACCATGGAGCTGCTCCCCGCGGTCTATGACCGTTTCCATGAATGGCATCAGCGCATGGGCATGGAGCGCTCGCCACTGGATCATGTAGGTTGCTGTTAAATCACGCCCGTTCCAGGCAGGTTCTCTTTTTCGGCGGCAAAGGCGGCGTCGGCAAGACCACCGTGTCGGCGGCGGTCGCCTACGCGCTGGCCAATGAAGACCGGCGGGTGCTGCTCGTTTCCACCGATCCGGCCCACAATCTCGGCCATATCTTCCATCGCGAAATCGGCCCGCGGCCGGTGCGGCTTGCGCCGGGGCTCGACGGGCTCGAACTCGATCCGGACGCCACGGTGAAGGAGCATATGAGTGAGGTCTCCGGCGCCTTGCAAAGCCTGATGCCGGCGCATCTGCATGGCGAGGTGGACAAGCATGTTTCCTTGTCCCGGGATGCGCCGGGCATGCAGGAAGCGGCGATTCTGGAGAAGATCGCCGAAGTCGTCGAGCGGGGCAGGAAGGATTACCAGCATGTGATCTTCGATACCGCGCCTTCGGGCCACACCGCGCGGCTGATGGTCCTGCCCGAAGTGATGACGGCCTGGACCGAAGGTCTCATCAAGCGCCGGGAACGCGCCGACCGCTTCGCCGAGTTCGTGCGGGAACTCGGTTCGGACAAGGCGCTCGGTGAAAACATCGTCGGCGAAAAAGACCCGGAAGCGGAAAAGGAAAGCAGAATCCGCGGCATCCTCAATCGGCGGCGGCTCAAGTTCGCCCGGTTGCGCGATGTGCTGGCGGATGCCGGCACGACCTCTTTTGTCATCGTGCTCGTGGCCGAGCGCCTGCCGGTGCTGGAAACCATCGAACTGCACGAACAACTCGTCAAGGCGGGGCTGGCCATCAACTGCCTGGTGGTGAACAAACGCCTGCCGGAGGGCGCCGGGGAGTTTCTGGAAGAGCGCCGCGGCCAGGAGGGGGTGCACCTCGCGGTGCTGGAAAAGGCGCTGCCCCAGGTTCCGCAGCAGAGTCTGGGGCTGGCGGCGAAAGACGTGACGGGTTTAGGGGCGCTGAAGGAGTTTTCCGAACGCCTGCTTGCCGATGCAGGGACTCGGGGCGCAAATGCCTAACGCTGCACCCTTCCCGAGCCCGAACCTTCCATCAGATGCAGCACTTCGGCGGCGTCCACCCGATTGAAATCGCCGGCAATGGAATGTTTCAGGCAACTGGCGGCAACGGCGAAATCCAGAGATTGCCTGCGGTCCTCGTAGGCGTTCAGCCCGTAAATCAGCCCTGAAGCAAAACTGTCGCCGCCGCCAACCCGGTCGATGATGTCGCTGATTTCATAGCGGCGCGAGACATGGAATCCGCCCTCGTCGCGCAGGCAGGCGGACCAGTGGTTCCGGTCTGCGCTGAGCGATTCGCGCATGGTGATTGCGATCACCGACATGCGGGGGAACTTTTCCAGCATCCTGGCGGAGAGCAATTCGTATTTGGAGAGGTCGAGCGCGCCGCTGTCCACATCGACATCCACCGAGACTCCCAGAGATTTCTGGCAGTCTTCCTCGTTGGCAATGCCGATATCGACAAATTGCACGAGTTCGTTCATGACCTCGGGAGCGGTTTTGCCGTACTGCCAAAGTTTGCCGCGGAAATTGAAATCGCAGGAAACGGCAAGGCCCGCATCCGACGCCGCGGCCATCGCTTCCAGGCTGAGTTCGGCGGCCGAAGCGCTCAGCGCCGGGGTGATGCCGGTAATGTGCAGCCATTTCGCTCCGGCAAAGATCCGGCGCCAGTCAAAGTCACCGGAATTCGCCTGGCAGATGGAGGATCCGGAACGGTCATAAACCACTTTCGAGGCCCGCTGATTGGCGCCGGTTTCAAGAAAGTACACGCCGACCCGCTCGCCCGTTCGGCGGATATGGGAAGTATCGACGCCGAACTTGCGCAATTCGCGAATTGCCGCGTCGCCGATGGCGTGGTCCGGCAGGGCGCTTACGAATGCCGCGTCGCAGCCGTAATTCGCCAGGGATACAGCCACATTCGCCTCGCCGCCGCCGAAAGTGGCTTCGAGATGAGGCGATTGCAGCAGACGCTCATGGGAGGGCGATTTCAGCCGCAGCATGATTTCGCCGAAGCAGATGTACTCAGCCAAGCGCGGGAATCCTCAGGAGAAATAGAGCCCGCCATTGATGTCGAGGCTGGCGCCGGTAATGAAGCTCGACTCGGGCGAGGCAAGATACGCAACCAGATCGGCAACTTCCCGGGCCAGCCCTTCCCGCCGCAACGGCGTGGCGCCGGCGACATTGGCGCGGACTTCATCCCGGGTGAACCGGTCGTGAAACGCGGTGCTGATCATGCCGGGGCAAACACAGTTCACCCGGATTCCGGCTGGGCCCAGTTCCTTGGCGAGTCCTCGGGTGAAAGTCATCAAGGCGCCCTTGGATGTTCCGTAGGCGATGGCGCCCGGCCCGCCGCCGTCCCGCCCGGCCTGGGAGGAAAAATTGATGATGGAAGCGCCCTTGCCCATGCGGGGCACAACGGCCTTGGCAGTCAGAAAGGCGCTGGTGACATTGAGTTTCATGACACCTTCAAAAAACTCCTCGCTCATTTCCAGCAGCGGCTTGCGCGCCACCAGCCCTCCGGTGACATTGACCAGAATGTCGATGGAATCGTCAAACTCGCTTCGGGTTTGTTCGAGCAGATTGTCGACGTCCCGCTGCTTTGTCGTGTCCGCGCGAACGCTGATGGCGGCACCGCCAGCCGCCTGGATTGCCTTTAGCGTGTCGGCCCCGTCGGTTTCGCTGTTGCACCAGGTAAACGCGACCCTGGCGCCTTTTCGCGCCAGTGTCTCCGCAACCGCCCTGCCGATATCGCGCGAGCCGCCGGCGACAATCGCCACCTTGTTTTCAATACTCATTGCAATTTCCCGATCAAGTCAAAATCAGTCCGAAATCAATTCGGGGTTTCCGCGGCGGCCGTATTCCCATCCCAGTCGGTCGTCACCGGCTCGATCCGGCCGCCGAAAATCCATACCGACGCCACCGCCAGCGGAACGAGCAGCGCTCCCAGCAGGAAAAACGGCACGTAGGATTCCTGGGTCGCAATGGGAACAATCCAGGTGGTGATCAGCACGCCGGCGACCGCGGCGGTGCCGCCGACGCCGGCAAGCGAGCCAACCGACTTGCCGGCGAAAAAATCGCTGGGCAGCGTCTGGATATTGCCGATGGCCAACTGGAATCCGAACAGGATCACCGCGATCAACAAAACCGCGGTGAGCGGTGTGGAGGCGAACGCGGTGGCAATCAGCATGGGCATCATGATGGCGCCGCCCAGGGTTATGGTCAGCTTGCGGGCGCCATTGACCGACCAGCCGGTCCTGAGCAGTTTGCCGGCAAGCCAGCCGCCGAATATCGCGCCAAGCGCCGCGCCGACATAAGGCACCCAGGCGAACAGACCAATCTGGGCGATGTCGAATCCGAATTGGTCCGCTAGATAGATCGGCAGCCAGCTCACAAAGAGCCACCACACCGGGTCCAGGAAAAATCGCGAGGAAATGACCGCCCAGCTTTGCCGGTACTTGAGCATCTCTCCCCATCCCGGCGCCGCCTGTTCCAGGTCCCCGGCTTCGCCCTCCGCTTCCGGCTTTTGCCCGGAGAGTATGTATTCCTTTTCTTCTTCGGACAGCCAGGGGTGACGTTCCGGCGGCGCCTTGTACACGAGCAGCCAGGGAATCAGCCAGATGAAACCGAGTGCGCCCACGGCGATGAAGGTCCCCCGCCAACCGAATTGCAGATAGAGCAGGGCGATTACCGGCGCGGAAACCACCGCGCCGAGGGAGGCGCCGGAATTGAATATTCCCTGGGCCAGGGCGCGCTCCTTGATGGGGAACCATTCGGCATTGCTCTTGGTCGCCCCCGGCCAGTTGCCCGCCTCGCTGACGCCGAGCGCCGCCCGCACCAGCCCCAGGGAAAGCACGCCGCGGGTTGCGGAGTGCAGCATGATGGAAATCGACCAGGCCACGATCGCCAGCACGAACCCCAGCCGGGTTCCGATCATGTCGAAGATCTTGCCGAACAGGGAATGGCCGACGGCGTAACCAACCATGAAAAAGGAAACCACCAGGGCGTAGTCGTTGGCGTCCATGCCCAGGTCTTCGGAAATGGCGGGCCACATGATGGCCAGGGCATTCCGGTCGATGTAGTTGATCACCGTCGCAATCGCGACGAGGCTGACAACGATCCATCTCAGGTATCCGCGGAACATGTATCTCTCACTCCAGGCTTTGGCACAGCCTGTTCATTTCGGGCAAATCCTACTCATGGAACAAGGCGTAATCGCCGCTCCAACGGTAGGGGCGACCCGCAAGCTCGACCGTGTGTGTCATCGCCTCGCCGGCATCGTGGGACAGGGCGAGAATCGCCTGTGAGCCGCCGGCGGTTCGCAGGCTCAGCAGATCAGCGCCGGCTTCACGGACAAACCGCAGTTCGTCCAGGGCGCCGCGGCTGTTCAGGGTGTATTCTTCGGCCCCGTTGTATTCGCCGTGTGGTTCGAGCGCGGACACAAACCAGCCTGAACTTTCCCCGCGGGTCCGCAGTACCAGCGCCTGCTCACGGCGCAGATTGAATTGCGGGTCATTGGCGCCGAGTTCGGTAAAGAACACTTGCATATCGTCCCGCGCAATCACGGAATAGGTATAGAAGCGGTTTCCGGTGAGCCAGGTGAGGGCAAATTTCTCGCCCGCGGGGATTTCCGCGCTCGCCCGCAACCAAAGATGCTGATAGCCATTGGCCGCCCCCAGCGGCTGCAGGCTGGACGCCGGTTCCAGCGGATGACTGGTATCGACGATCTGGCCGTTGAAATGCACGGGCAGGTCGAACTGATGCGGGTTTTCGCCGCTGGCTTCCAGCACATCGATCATCAGCGGATGTTCGGTGGGGAAGTCGCTCAGCAAGGCTGTGGTACGCCGGAATGACACTCCGCCATAGGCGCCTTCCATGCTTGCGGAGGCGATTTCGATTCCGCCCGCGTCGTCAAAGAACAGCATGTCGGGATGATGTTGTTCCGCGACGCGCAGTTGGCCGTCGAAATGGCTGGTTTCATCCACCACCAGAGCGTTGTGGGCGATGGTTTGCTTGGCCCAGGTTTCGTTTTCCGGCAGGTAGCGGCCACCATTTTTCTGTTCCACGTTCAGGAAGCGCGCGGCGCCATAATCGGTGAGGATTTCCCGGCCGTTGTCGTAGAACAGCAGCCCGAGCTTGTCGAAGTGGCCGTGGCCCATGCCCTGGGACGTGGCCTTGAGAAGCAGGGCCTGCTGATTGCCGGCGCTGTTTGCGCGAAGCACGGCCAATGCGCCCCGCTTTCCTTCCGGCCCGTCGCGGAACAATCGGGATTCGTGGATGAATGGCGGGGTTTCGCCCCGGTCCCGGTCCCGGGCGAGCCGGAAGCCGTCGCCGTTGAGAACCCGGGAGCTCTGCTGCCCCGCGATGGACGCCAGGGCGGAATCGCCGGTCAGGGCGTAGGCCATGGCGATGCCATGGCGCAGCTCCACGGTGTCGAGACCCTTGTCCTTGATGGCGTCGTTCAGGGGGAAAAACAACCCGGCATAGGACAAGTGGATGCAGGCATGGATGGCCTTGAGCAGGATGCCGTCACGATAGGCGAAGATATCCAGTTCCGGCTCATTCGTTTCGATGCTGCGGGCGAAAAGGAGGAAGGGCATCATCGCGTAGCGCTGATAGTACGGTCCTTCGCTGTAGTAGCCATCGGGGGAAAACAGCAGGTCGATCTGCCGCATGAAACCGGAGTCGCCATTGCCGTCGAGTCCATACAGCGCCTTGCGGACGTAATCATCGTCATCCAGCACATAGCCGGTCATGCCCACCGCGGCGACGGCCCAGGTGCCGTGGTTGTGGATCCGGTCAAAGGTGTCCGCCGAGCCTTCGGAGAGGAAATCGGCCATGGGCCGCAGCAGCCTGTTCACAATCTCGTTGCGCTCGGCGGGCGGCAGGCTGTCGTGTATCGCATCGAAACCCTGGATGGCATAGGTGAGCCAGACCGATTCATTGAGGTTTTGCCAGAAAAGCCGGCCGGGATTCGAGCCCCTGCCGTGGGGATGATTGCCAAGGCCGGGGTACATGTCCGCATAGGCAAGCAGCAGCCGGCCGGCATGGCGCGCATAGGTTTCGTCGCCGGTGAGTTGGTAAACCATCCCGGCGTCGTGGATCGCAATACCGTTCTTCTTGTGGGTTTCGTGGGAGTATCCGCCGCCCGGATCCACCGGCGCCGGCACGTCCGGCGCCGTCTCGAAATAGCTATCGAGTTCGCCCCTGGTTTCTTCAAGCATGCGGCTGAAGCCGGGCGATTCCTGCCGGTATCGCCTGATGAATTCAACGTCTTCCGGCGTCAGCAAGAGTCCCGGATGTTCGGCGGGAAATCCCGGGGAACACAGGACGAGCGCGGCAAGGCCGCAAAGCGAAACCTGGGCGGGGCCGAATCTCATGGCCCCGTTTCGCTTGCGTCGCCGACGATCGGCAAGGGGGTGTTTTCGAACCGATTTCGTTCCAGCGTATTGACCGGGTCGCCAACAATGGTGGCGATCCGGATCGGCTCGCTGCCTGAAAGGGTGTTGTCGATGATCTCGACGTCCTGGGCGCCGTGCAATCGCACCGAGGCATTCGTTGCGTTGCGGCTGCCAATGCCGACGGACTGCAGGGTGGATGCGCTCAATTCGAAATGCGGGCCGAAGGTGCTTTCGTCGGTTCCGCCCCGGTAGACATTGGCGAGCGCGCCTTCGATGTTTTCGAAAGTGCTGCCGCGGATCGTGACGGTTTCGGCGTTGTAGATGCCAAGGTCTTCCGTTTCCAGCTCCAGCGCGAGCACGTCTCCGGTAATGTTGCGGAATCTGGAGTCCGCAATGTGGATGAGATGGGCGAAAGTGTGTTTCGCCGGGGAGAAGAAATCGAAGGAGTGGTTGCTGTTCAGGTCGCTGACGGTCACGTTCTCAAGCACAAGGGCGTAAGGTCTCACCATGGAGTAACGGCTTGTGCGGATTGCCGAGTTGCCCGCCGCATCCGGCGCCGATTTTCCCGAAAGCGTCAATCCTTCAAGCCTGAGGCTGCCGCCGTCAACGATTTCGAACAGCGCCGTGCGCTCGAATTCGATTGTCGCCTCGCCGGTTGGCGCATGGATGGCGAGCGGTCGGTCCACGACCAAGATTTTCGATTCCAGATACTCTCCGGGCGAAAGGGAAATCGTGTCTCCCGCCCCGGCTTCGGCAACCGCGTCGAAAATCGAATCGAGCCCGGGCCCGATCTCCCGGATTTGGCCGAAACCGAAGCGAACTTCCGGGCCGGGTTTGGGATACCAGGAAACGCCGGTTGCTTCCCTGTCGAGCACGGCAAGGTCGCGTGGAACGCCGACGCCATCGAATTCTTCGCTTGCCGGATAAAATAGTCCGTTTGCCGATTGCCGAAGCGCAATGTTGGAGTAGACGAATGCATCGCCTGGCTCCGGCGGATTCGCTTCCGGCGCAACCGATTCGTGAATGACATTGGCCTGGAATTCAATGCCGCTCAAATCATCGTAAGCGGTGAAGATACTGCGGCCGTCGCTGTTATGCACCAGATTCGACCGGAACACGCTGTTGATGGGCGGGGCCGAGCGCTCCTCATCGCTACCCGCGGCAAGTTCGATGTGGTCGCTGTCAATGATGGAATTGTTTTCGATGATCGCGCCATCGACCTGGTCATAGCGATTGATGGGGGAATTGGGGACGCCGTTCATCATCACGAGGGCGCCGCCGAATCGATGCCCGGTCAATCCCCGCAGATAGTTGTTGCGCACCACCTGATCGCGGTTGATCACGCGGATGCCGCCGGTGTGGCTGACCCGGTTGCCGAGGAAAACATTGTTCTCCACAGTGTTTCCGTGACCATGGCGCAGGGTGAGCGTGCCCTGGGACTCATGGAATACATTGCCGCGAAACACATTTCCGCCGGACTTGCTGGATATGATTTCCACTTCGCCATTGCAGCGGTCGAAGTAGTTGTTCTCCACAACGGTGAAGGAATTCGTCCGGGACCAGGCGCTGGTGCCGATGCGCAGGGTTTCGCCGCCGTTGGAGCCGAGCACAGGGCGCGGCCCGAAGTAGTTGTGGTCGATGCGGTGGTGGTTCTGCCGGCTGTCTTCGCTGTCGAGGCGCACCGCCATGGTAACCCCGGCATTGCTCTTGCCTTCGAGATGATTGTGGTCGAAGCGGTTGTGTCTGCCGTACATCATGACCCAGAAGTCGGTTTCGAAGCGCTCCGGGTTGTTGAAATGGTCGATTACCGTTTCGGTTACCCGGGAGTGGTGGGCAAGGTCGCCGCGGGTTCCGCGGAACGCGATGACGGTGTTTGTGGGTGTGTAACCGTCCCTGAATACGAGGCCGGACACTACGAGATGTTCTCCGGCGAGGCGCAAATTCGAGCGGCCGGAAATGATGACCTCTCCCCTGGTTTCCGCGGCCAGGGTAATGGGTTCGCCGGCGCGGCCATGCCCGGTAAAGAGAATCTCGAAATCGCGCCAGACTCCATTGGCGAGGATGATGGTATCGCCGGGTTCGACCGATTCCACCGCGGCGCGGTACTCCTGCTGGTTGCCGACGGGAATTTCGGCGCCCCGGGCCTGATTCGCGGTAAGCAGGATCGCGACCAGCGCCGCAGCGAGGAATGTGCCGAATGGGGTTCTCATCGGATCAGATATTGACGGCCTTCAAGAAGCGATGGCGGCTTTCCGAGGCCTGCTTGCGGATTCGCTCAAGCGCCTGTTCTTCCGTGATGTCGAGCATGGATTCGAGCAGACGGGCGAAATGCTTGCGCATCGCCATGCGGGCCGCGGCCGGGTCGCGATTGCGCAGCGCAATATAGATTTCCATGTGTTCATCGCCGCGCTGGGACGTATCTTCCAGGCAAACCGAGTCGTAGACTTCCTTGACCTTGGGCAGTTCCGTGCGCAGCTTCCAAAGCAGTTCGACGATATGGCGCGCCGCCGAATTTCTCGAAGCCGCGGCGATGGTGAGATGGAAATCCCGGTCCGCGAGTTCCGCGACCGCCTCGTCGTCGGGATTGTTGGTGGCCATTTTCTCGATGTAACCGGAAAGCTCGTCGAGTTCTTCGTCGGTGATGTTAAGCGCGGCAAGCGCGGCTACCTCGGACTCGAACAGCGACCTCGCCTCGGTTACTTCAAAGGCATTGATTCTGGAAAGATTCCCGTTTCCCGGGTCGGACGCTTCCAGCACGTATACCCCGGACCCGGTCTTGATGTCGATCTTGCCCCGGGCCTGGAGGGCGACGAGGGCCTGCCGAACCGTCACCCGGCTTACATTGAACTGCTCCGCCAGGCTTCTCTCCGCCGGCAGTCGGCTTCCCGCCGGATAGATGCCTTTTTCGATCAGTTCAAGAATTGACCGGGCCACCGTGTTGTACAGCCTTTTGTCACTCATGGTTGTGATTCTCGCAATGGGCTTTTGATTCCGGCGAACATCCGCCGCCCGCAATAGCAGGCTGCCACGGTAACGCCGGAGGTTGGTGGATATTGTATGCGAGGATTGTCGGACACCTGAAACCGATCATCGTGGGCAGTTCAAATGGATTGCCCAAAGTGTATACCAGTGCAATCGAATTGTGCAAACAAATTGCTGCGGAGCCGAGCCAATGATGGCTGTTTCGGAATCAAGCATCCTTTCCCGGTTCGCGCGCGGCCCTGCCCGTCATTCTGCGCGTAGCGAAGCGGAGTCGCAGAATCTCCCCGGGACACCCGCTGCGTCGTGTTCTTTGCGTTTTTGCCGGATGACCAAAGAGGCGGCATCCCGCGCCAAGTGAAAATCGCTGGAACTGGATATCAGCCAGCGCTTTCGTCTTCAGGATGATTCGGGGTGAAGTCGCCGGTTACCCGTTCGAGTTCGTCGTCGATGAACCAGACGGTGATGCGTTCCTGGGTGCGGGCGCCGCCGCCGGGCTGGAAGTTGTAGACGTAGTCCCAGCGGTCCTGGTGGAATGGGTCGCGCACCAGTGGCGTGCCCATGACGAAGATGACCTGGTTGCGGGTCATGCCGGGCCGCAACTGATCCACCATGTCCTGCAGGATGACATTGCCCTGGGTGATGGAAATCTTGTACACCCCGGGAAAATCCAGCGAGCCGAGGTTGTTGGCGCAGCCGGGCAGGGTCGCGAGCAGCAGAATCAACAGGCTGGTCTTCAATCTTTTCATGGCGGTTACCGTGCCCTGGCGGCGGCGTTACAGCGGCCCACGCGGCGGCTATTATGTCTGGACAAACTCAGCAGGTGAGTCATTGTGCCAACTATAAACCGGTCCTTGGCAATTTTCACCCGTAACAGCGCTTCGGCCTCGGAAATCTTCGCCGGCGCGATCCAGGACTACCAGCGCGGCCTCGTGCTCGGCGGCCAGACTTTCGGCAAGGGCACCGTGCGGGAAATCATTCCCATGGACTACGGCCAGGCGAAACTGACGCGCTCCAAGTTCTATCGCGTCTCCGGCGCCAGCACCCAGCACCGCGGCGTCGTGCCCGACATCACTTTCCCCGACATGTTCCAGGCCTACGACCAGGTCGGCGAAAGCAGCCTCGACGGCGCCCTGCCCTGGGATACGGTGCGGCCGGTCGAATATCGCGCCTATCATCCGATCAGGGAATTCGTTCCCGAACTCGACGACCGCTTCCGCCGGCGCGCGGCGAGATCGCCCGACTTCATCCATCTGAACGACCAGATCGCCATCGCCCGGGAGCAACAGGAACGCGACACCTGGCCCCTGAACGAGGCAGCCCTCGACGCCCAGATGGAAGCCGAACGCCGCCGCAACATCGAATCCGAGAACATGCGCCGCTTCCTCAAGGGCCTGCCCCTGCTCGACGTTCTTGAAGGCGATGGGCTCGAAGGCGATGAAGACGAGGAAAGCGACGCGGCGGAAACCGCCCAAGCCGAACCCGAATCCGCAGTTGAATCTGAGGCCGAGGCTGAGGAAAACACGCTAGCAGCCAATGACGCCGCTGAAACGGACGCCGAAACCGAGGCCGAAGCCGACGAGGAAGACGACGAAGGCGATTTCCTGCTAGAGGAAAGCGCCCGGGTACTCGCCGACTACATCAGCCTGAGCGAACGCCAAATCAGCGCAGTAAGCGATTTCTAACGGAAAGTCTGGCGGAGGAGGAGAACTTGAGGCAGGACTCCCAAATCGCCCCGAAAGCCCCATAAACACTAGGTTTTGCGAACATCGCCCGCTCCCGAGAATCACGTTTTTACCACGCTTTTCCAAGCATGATAGAATCGCCAGCCTCGCAGTATGATTTACTATGGCGCTCCCTCGATAACGCAGTCTGGCCCACTGTGGCGGAAAACGGGCCGCACTCACACAACGGAAAATCACCGAATGAAAAAGATTGCCCTTGCCTTGTTCGTGATCTTGCCTGGTAGTGCCGTTGCTGGTCAGACTGATCCTGTGCTTGATGCGCCGTGTTTGATTGTCAATACATCTACCGGTGAATGTATGCACTATGGTCAACCGCCTGCGCCGCCTGTTGATATTGAGGCTATCGAAGCCGAATTGAGACGGCTTGCCGTTGTTCCTTGTGTCGATCATATGTTGGAGAGGTTGCGTGTTGTTGGGATTGACGATGAGGTTGTCCGTTTTGCTGAATCGAATCGTAGGATGCTTGAGGATGAGATGCTGGTTGATATGGTGGCTCGGCATATTAGGCTGTTGGCGGCAACGTTTACGTCTGATGCGGATAGGCAGATCGAGTATGTTCGGTTGCGTGCTCAATGTATGTCGGAAGTGAATGACATTCCAGCATCGTTATTACGTGATAACTTCAACAATCGGAGAATCGAGCAATGAAAAAACTTCTACTCACCGCGCTACTGGCGGCGCTCACCCCGGCGGCGGCCATCTGGATCAAAACCAGCAGCGCCCCGGCTTGTAGCAAGGTGGGACACCCATCTTAGTAGGTAGGTCGAGCTCTCGCCTGGTCAGTTATTCTTGTTCCGGCGCACATTGAGAGCTTTCCATTGCAGCAATGGATGCCGCCCCATATGGTCCGCCCACATATCATCATCGGTTAGCACTGAAGGCTTGATCTCGCCGTGGTCCAGGAGTCGGTCCAGAAACTCTCTTTCCGGCTCAGACAAGGGCAAAACGGCACTCAGCGCACGGCGGCACTCGTTGACGAGAGTTCCTGCCCAGTCCTGGAGATCTTTAATTCCATTTACATACTCGTTTCGAAGCGTCGGCAGTAACTGGTTCTTCAACTCGTTTGACTCGAAATTAACGTCTTCGACGCTCACGGACCTCCAGTCTTTTCTGTTCATCGCGCCATACAATACAAATGCCGTGCGTAACCGGTCATCCTCGAATTTGCATTCGGTCAGCAGCCGATGCGCGTCAAAAAGATCCCGACTTGCTCTTCTCGCCAGCAAGGCGGCCAATTTGCCGGCAGCCAGTTCGTGGATTTCAAGAACGGGTATCTGTCGGGTATTGCTCGCGCCTACCTTGGACGAATTCTGCAAGGTTATCGGCCACAAGGGGATCCGGTACATGTAGTTCAGGTCAAGCGCGAGGTTCCCACCTTGCCTCAGTGCGCTTTCGTAGCGCAGCAACCATTTGCCGCCGGCATGATCTCCGGGAATTCGCTGTAGCGAAAAGTCTTCACGGGAGCATACCGCCTTAATGGCCCTCTCCACTTCCGGCCTCTCCGCGAGCATGACGGTTCGATCCGCGGTCCCGATGTAGTTGAGATCGATGTCCACCGACAACCGCGGCATTTTGAATACAAACAGATTCAGAGCCGTACCGCCCTTTAGCGCAATTCGATCTCTCAGGAACGGGTGGTCGCGCAAGGCCTGCAAGAGGTTGAGCAGTTGCAGAACTTTTTCCAGCACCTCAGGGCGAAATCCGGTCTTTTCCGCCTCCCGCTGTAACATCTCATTGGAGAGCTTCAAGTCTCCCACTCCCAGGAGCGCTCCATTACTTCGTCGGGCACCACCAGATTCCAGTCAGGAACGAGTTGCCCCCCACGCTCACCCCGCGTCAGGTAGTGCGGCTTGCGCGGCCGCCGGGCGCGCAGGCGCTCGATATACGAATCCTTTATCATCAAGGTTTCCTGGTGTTGCTCCAAGAAGAAGCCCACCTTTGCCACCGTAGTCGCATTTTCCAGAAGCAATGCGTACTCAACGACTACTTCCGCATCGAAAAACTCCACCATTTCCAATGAGCGCCATATTTCCTCCCAGCCGCCGCCAAGGTCAGGCCGGGCCAGGACATCCACGAGGGTGCGCTCCAAACTGGTGACCGCCACGGCCATACCGGCGCGGTCCATCTCCTTGACCGAAAAAAACCGCTTCCGATCAGAATCCAGCTTTCCGGGGAACTGCACTGGTTTGAAGCGGTAGTCACGAAAAGTCACAGGGCGAGCGGCGTGGCCAGTCAGGTATTGAATCTCTTCGAAAATCGAATATGCCTTACCATGGAATTCCAAAGCGGTGTGGTATGCCAGTATCGCATCATTCGTCATTTTCGCCGCGAGCAAATAGGCATCCGCGGGGAAATTCTCGGGATTGGCGCCGGGGGGCACCACGTAGTAAAGACCGCGACGCGCCCGGCGAAGACGCCCTTGCTTTTCGTGATATGCAAGCAGGGCCTTGCGCGTCCAGGGATTATGCGAATCCCGGCGCACCAGCCAATTCTTCAGTTCCTCCGTAGTAAACACGGGGTGCGAAGCAAAATAGTCGGTGAGGCGCACTGTGGCACTCCAATACTGATTATTCGCAATAAGGCTAATAAAATTAGCCTTTAATGCAAGAGTAGTCAACTAAGTGAGAAGTACAGCCGGGTTCGTGGGATGCGGAAAACCGTTCCGTAAGCAAACCCTGAAGGGGCAATTGGCGAATGGGGGGAGAGATTCTAACTCTCGGAGGACTTTCACCCTCGCTGGTTTTCAAGACCAATGCATTAAACCGCTCTGCCACCCCTCCGGCGGACGGGAATCTTACTATAAACCCGAACGAAGGCATATGTGGCGGATCGCGGAATGGCCCGACGGATCTCGTTTTGACCGGATGCGAGGCTTTCCCATTCGCCAGCCAAGGGGCATAATACCGCAAAACCGACCCCTGAATCCCCGAGGAGACCATGGGCAGCGAAAACCAGGAATTGCGCAAGGCCGGACTCAAGGTGACCTTGCCCAGGGTCAAGATCCTGCAGATTCTGGAAAATTCCGAACGCAAGCACATGAGCGCCGATGACGTCTATCTGGCGCTGGTGGAGTCGGAACAGGAAGTGGGCCTTGCCACGGTGTATCGCGTACTGACCCAGTTCGAAGGGGCGGGAATGGTCACCCGGCACAATTTCGAAGGCGGCCGCTCGGTGTTCGAACTGACACCCGAAGATCATCACGACCATATCGTGTGTACTTCCTGCGGCAAGATCAGGGAGTTTTTCGACGAGATCATCGAAGACCGCCAGGTGGAGATAGCCGAAAAACTCGGTTTTCGCATCACCGACCACAGCATGAATCTGTATGGCATCTGCGAGGAATGTCAGGCCGGTTCCTGAGCCGCCGATTCCGTATCGTCCAGCATCTGCCGGGCATGGGCCAGCGAGGCCTCGCTGAAATTCGCTCCGTCCAGCATTCTCGCCACTTCCTCCACTCTCGCCTCCGGGCCGAGTTTGCGGATTTCGCTGTGGGTGCTTGCCGCATCGCTGTGTTTGCTCACCGAATAGTGCTGGTGGGCGCGGCTGGCCACCTGCGGCTGATGGGTAATGCAGAGAATCTGGGCCGCCTCGCCAAGATTCCGCAGCAAGGCGCCCACCTGGGCCGCCACGCCGCCGCCAATGCCCACATCGACTTCATCGAACACCAGGGTCGGGGTGCTTGAAGTGCGGGTGGTCACCACCCGGATGGCGAGACTGATGCGCGACAACTCGCCGCCGGACGCGATCTTCGCCAGAGGCCCCGCCGGCTGGCCCGGATTGGCGGCAACCTGAAACTCGACCCGTTCCAGGCCGCTGGCGCGTATCGCGCCCGGGTCGAGTTCTTCGAAGCGAATTTCGAGCCGGGCCTTGCCCATGCCGAGGCGGGCGATATGTTCCTCGATGGCCCGGGTCAATTCCGTCGCCCCCGCCCGGCGCTGCCCACCGACCCGGGCTGCCACCCGGGCATATCGCTCGCGCAGCTTCCCGCCTTGCTCCTCAAGACGCTGCAACTCCGATTCCCGATCGTGAATCTGTTCGAGTTTTTCCGCAAGCGATTGCGTCAATTCGGCTAGTTCGGCGGGCCGCACCTTGTGCTTGCGCGCCATATCGTGCAATTTGCCGAGCCGCTCGTCCACCTGGGCGAGGCGCTCCGGGTCCATGGGGAAATCTTCCGCGGCGCCGCGCAGATCGGCGGCCGCTTCTTCCAACTGGATACCCGCCGCAGTCAAAAGTTCGATGGCGTTGGCCACCGGGCCGCTGTCGCCGGGCACCTGTTCCAGCGATCGCCGCGCCCGGTGCAGGCTCGCCAGGGCGTTGAACTGTTCATTTTCGGCAATATCCGCCACCGCCCCCGCCAGCGCTCCAAGCGCCTCGCCGGCGCCGCTCAGCCGGCGGTGTTCCTGCTCCAGGGCTTCGACTTCGCCTTCCCCGGCGGCGAGTTCCCGCAACTCCGCGGACTGATAGGCAAGCAGCTCGGCTTGGCTGTCGCCGCCATCGCCCCGCAGCCGGGCCATGGTGGCTTCATTGGCCTGCCACAGGCCATGAATGGAACGCAATTCGGCAAGCAATTCCCCCTCGACGCAATAATCATCGAGCAATTCAAGCTGGGTCTGGCGCCGCATCAGGGACTGGTGTTCCTGCTGGCTGACGATATCCACCAGCAGCGAGCCAAGTTGCTGCGAGCTCGCCGAGGTTACCGGAGAGTCATTGATGAAAGCCCGGGAGCGGCCATCATCGGCAATGGCGCGACGCAGCAGGCAGACGCCTGTAAGGTCTTCCTGCAAGTCGTTGGCTTCCAGCCATTCCCGGGCTGCGGCATTGCCGGAAATGTCGAACTCCGCGGTAATCGACAACTTCCCGGCGCCGCTGCGCACGGCGTTCTTGTCCCCCCGGCCGCCCAGGGCGAGCCCCAGCGCCCCGACAATGATCGACTTCCCCGCGCCGGTCTCCCCGGTGAGCGCCGAAAGCCCGGCGGGAAAGTCCACTTCGAGGCTCCGCACCGTGGCGTAGTTCTGAATGGAAAGGCGCTTCAACATGGCATCGAAAGTATAGCGGAATGAAGGGGCATGGCACCGGGACAAAAGGCCACAAAAGACTTCGGAAGGCCGGAAGCCAGTCTCTAAATCTGGTAGAATCCGCATCGCTTGATTGCTTTTCCCGTTACTCGTGTTGGGATGCTGACGCTTCATTAGGGATACAAGGAATTGCAAGCGGGAAGGATTGACAGGGATTGGGGAATGGCAGGAGGCCGGAAATACAGTGCTGCGTTTTGCAAAGGCGGCACGGGTAAGTCGTTTTTTGAATCGAATTCACGTTTTCGTAGCGAGGAGATGCGCCATGCCGGATTTTTGCCGGCAGGCGGGGCTTGCCATCGTCCCTGAAATGGCGTTTCGCGGCGCCGGAATTACCCCCCCCCCCCCCCCTAAATCCCGAAATCAGAGAAAAAACAAGGAAAAAGCAGCCATGCCGCACTTGGGCCGGCAGTATGCCCGGGCGTAAGATGAGTCCGGGACGCGCATCCAGGGACAGGCACTCTCCAGGGAAAGGGGACACTTCGGGAGGACGGCTGCCGTTCGCTGGATTCGGGTGCGTCCGGCGCGATGCTTCAAGGCGGCTTCCCAAGGAATCTTTCAGGACAAGAGGAAGCGCCACCGCAAGCTTCGTCAGGGGGGGGCTGTTCCTGCTCGGCATTGCGGCGCTGGGGGTTCCAGCGCCAACCTCGGCCCAGACCCTGCCAACCCTCACCGCCACCCACCCCCGCGGCGGCGCAATCCACGAAGGCGACCACAACGTCCCCGTCACGATCACGGGCTTCAATGTACCGGCGGCGGTGGGGAAAAGCTGGCGTTTGCGGCCCACCGCGACCAGCGTGGCGGACGGCAGTGACTACGGCGTCAATACAAGTCATGGTTGGGTGTCGCGGGCCGCGACCACGGGGACAGTTCACCTGAACTTCCACAACAACAGTGACACCGCCAACGAGAAACTCGAACTCGAAGTTTACTATCTGGAGCTACAGCCGGACCCCGACGGAGACGGTCCCGAGGAGGCGCCGGATCCAACCGAGCACTCCATCGGCAAGTTCGACCTCACCATCACCGCCGGCCCGCGCCCCAACGTCGGCGTCACCATCACGCCGAACCCCTTCGAAATTCGCGAAAGCGATGCGGACGGCGAAGATCTGACCATCGCGCTCTCCGGAGCGCCCGCGTCCGGTCAGACCGTCAGGGTCGGCCTCGACGCGCCTGCCACCGACGGGAACGGCGTGGTCACCTTTGACGGCGGGAAGACCAGCACGGCAGTGACTTTCTCCACAAGCGACTGGCAAACACCCAAGACGGTCAAAGTCCATGTGTTCAATGCGGATGATGACACCGATGACCAAAGGGGCAGGATCACCGTTGCGGTGGACAACTACTGGTATCTGAACCGCAATCAACCCGATGTGCCAATCCGGGTCATCGACACCACGGCCACGCCTGTCCTTGACCCCACCAGCCTGACGGTGACCGAAAACGCGCCGGCCGTGTCCTATACCGTGAAGCTCGACAAAGATCCCGGCAAGGAAGTCCGGGTCGGCACCAGAAGAGTGGAGGGCATCGAGGTCAAAGGGCCGGGCGATACAGGATTCAGGCCGCAGACCATCCTGACTTTCACCGGCGGCGATGCCGGCAATTGGAACACCGCCCAGACCATGGAAATTCGGGCCACCGGGGACGGCGACAGCGTGGACACAAGCGGTCAATTCAGCCACGGGGCAGGGCAGGGGTACTTAAACGCAGGCGACGCAAAAGCCGTAGCGTCCGCCAACCTCGCGATCACCCTGAAAGATGCGGGCGCCTCGCTTCGGTTCGACCCCGACGCGCCCGCGTCGATCACCGTCACCGAAGGCGGCGACGCCGGCGCCTACAAGCTGCGGCTCGGGGAAGACCCGGTGAACACCGTCGATGTCACCGTCAACGTCCCCGCGGCGCATCAGGACGCGGTCACCGTGCAGGCCGCCGGCGGCACGGCCGGGTCGAGCGCCACCGTGCGCTTTGTCGGCAGCGGCGCAGCGACGGCGCAAAGTCCCGAGAACTGGCAGACCGGGCAGACCATCACCGTCGCGCCCCTGGGCGACAACGACTTCGACAACGAGACCGTCGAGCTCACCCACAGTAGCAGCGACCTCACCTGGGGCGGCGGCTCCGACCCGACCTTCACCGTCAACATGCAGGATGCGGTTGGCCAGGTGGTGCTCGACCCAACCAGCCTCACCGTTTACGAAGGCGAGACATCCGCCACCTACAACATCAGCTTGAGCCAGCCGCCCAGCAAGGAAGCCACCGTCACCATCACTCCCAAGGACAGCAATAAGCTCAGCGTGTCGCCGGGTACGCTCACCTTCACGCCCAGCGACTACGACACGCCCAAACCCGTGATCGTCACCGCCCCGCGCGGCGGCGTGAGCCAATTCGAACGCGTAGGCATCACCCACGCCGTGAGCGGCTACGGCTCCGTCACGTCCGGCCCGGAAATGCCGGTCGATATCCGGGACACCGACCCCGGCGAAAACCTGGAACTACGTCTCGCCGGGACGACCTTCAGCGGCGAAGAGGGCTTCCCGGGCAGCGTCCAGGTCGAACTGTACGCGCCCACCAGCGGCAGCGCCTACAGCGGGTACTTGCCGCCCGTCGGTTTCCGCCTCTGTTTCACCCCGGGCACGGCCACGCTGAGAACCTCCATCGGCTTTGTTGGGGGAGTTGACATCGAACGACTCTCGGGCGGCAATCCCAATACCAACTGCATCGATTACGCGCTGGCGCGCCGCACGAGCGGGGCATCGACGAGCGGCGATTTCAATGTTTTCACGATTCTGACCGACTCTCTCGACGAGCGGCGCGAGACCGCCACCGTCACCCTCGCCGCCGACCCGGACAACGCCCTGCCCGCCAGGGTGAGCGTCTCCGGCGCCGAGGCAAGCGCGAACTTCCTCATCGAGGACGCCAACCCCACCGCCATCGCGTTCGAGCGCGTTGATAGCGGTTCGATTCAGGAAGGCGGCGCGAAGAAGGCGCGCTTTGAATTCGACATTTCCGAACTGAATCGCGGGCTGTTTGCGGGGGAGGAGCTTCGCGTCCCCCTCGACATTGGCGGCACCGGCATTACCGCCGATGACTACGAGGTCAGCCTCGTCACCGGCGGCGACGCAGGCGTGAAACCTGGCGTGAACGCAGGCGTCACGTTAAGCACCGCCGCGCCCTACAGCGCCGCCGCGCCTGCGCTCATCATCAGAGGAACGGGCACGACCCCGGCGACGGCCGAGGAGCGCACGGCCATCTTCGAAGTGGCCGCGCTCGCCGACGGCGTGGGCGAGGGCGGCACGGAGACCATGACGGTGGGCTACGACACGCCGTACACCAATCTCGACACGTCCGGACCCACCGTCTTCGAGAACGGCGGCACGAAGGAAGGGACAGGCTCGAAGAACGACATCCCCGTCACCATCGTCGAGACCGCCACCGTCGGTATCGAAGCCGCCGGCGATGTCACCGAGGGCGCGGACGCGGTCTTCCATCTCACCGCCGATCCCACGCCCAACACGGGCGAGACGATTTCGGTCACCTACAACCTCGCGCAAACAGGCGATTTCGTCGCCGCGACGGACGTGGGCGACGGCAAGACAGTAAGCATCGGCGACACCGGCAAGGCCAGCATTACGCTCACCACCGTCGATGACTCCACCGACGAGACCGACGGCAGCCTCAAGGCCACCCTGGTGGCGGGCACGGGCTACACGGTCGCCAAGTCGCCGAAGGATGCCGCCACGGTCAACATCGCCGACGACGAAGACACCGAAGTGACGCTCACCGCCACCGCCAGCGTCACCGAGGGCGAGGAAGCGACCGTCACCGCCACCATTGACGGC
>JAJDSZ010000087.1 GCA_022827425.1 Pseudomonadales bacterium
GATCTCGATCTGGGCATTCAGGAGCTGCAGGGCGACTGGCGCATGTCGCAGGAGGATATCGACACCGTGGTCGCCTGGGTCGATCAGGGCGCCCTGCCGGGCAATCTGAATGAATTGCCTCCGGCGCCGCAGCTGCCAAGCCTCGAAGACTGGAATTTCGAGGACCGGTTCGGCGAGCCGGATCTGGTGCTGCCCTCCAATCCCATCGACGTGCCCGCCAATGGCAATGACCTTTGGGACAAGCATTTCATCGCCAGCGGCGTGAGCGGGAACCGCTGCATCAAGGCGATGCAGGTCAAGCCCCGGGGCGACGCCAAGACCGTGGTCCACCATGCCAATACCTACTTCGCCGAGATTGACGAGAACGGCCAGGTGACCCGCAGTCCGGTAACCGAATACGCCATGGGCAAGTGGGGTGAAATCATGCCTGACGGCGTCTGCCGCACCTTTCATGCCGACATGCTGATCCAGTGGGACATCCACCTTTATCCCGGCGGCGTGGGCGGCGCGGCTCCTGGCACCATGATTGAAGACAATGTGGTGGAACTCGGAATCTGGCTGCATGACGAGGACTTCGAGTCGGATGTTTCCCAGGATCTCGCCGCCTATCAACTCGATCAGGGCAATCTGTTCATTCCGCCCCACGGCACCGCCATGACCCAGGGCTTCCACACTTTTGACCATCCGGTGCGGATTGACAGCTTCCAGCCGCACGGCCATTTGCGTATGAATGCGGCTTCGCTGGAGATTTTCTATCCCGAAACCGGGCGCACGGAAGTGGTCAGCGTCATTTCCGACTGGAGCGCAACCTGGCATCACAGCCATCTCTATGAGCCCGATGTGGCCCCGCTGCTGCCCACCGGCGCCGTACTCGTGATAAAGCAGTGGTATGACAACACCGAGAACAACCCCAACAACCCGGATCCGCGTCAATGGGTAGGCTGGGGTCAGCGCACCGCGGACGAAATGACCCATGCCTGGATTGCCGTGTCCCATCTCGATCAGGAGACCTATGAGAGGCTGCTCGCCGAACGGGGCAACAAGGAACTCGAAATCGCCGGTGGCGGTGACTGAAACCCGAGCGATTTACCGAGCGGGAACCGGATATTGGAGTTTGCGGTAATGGGTGTTGCAGTGCGAAAAAACGCCGCGGCGTTCGGTGCTTGTGCGGCCTTGTTGGCGAATCTGTTCCTGGTTGCCCAGGCCGGAGCGCAACCCGTGGAGCGTCCCCTGCGTCCGGCGCCGCCGGGCGGCATACCGGTCATTCCCTTTCACGAGGGCTGGTACGGCAATGAAGATGGGTCGGTGACCGTATCCTTTGGTTATCACAACCGCAATGAGTCGGTCATCACGATTCCCCGGGGAGAAAACAATCTGCTGGAGCCTGCCCGTTTCGACGGCATGCAACCGGAGATCTACCATCCCGGGCGTCACCATGGCGTGTTCGCAATCACGATTCCCGCTGAGTTGGCGGACGGCGCCACCGTTTGGTGGCGTCTAATCTCCGCCGGCCAGGAACTGAAAGTGCCGGGTGAGCGCGGCTCCACCGCGTATGAACTCGATCGCAATCCCCGTCCCCAGGGCAGCTTGCAGCCCTTGATCGGTTTCGGCGAAGACGGCGCCATGGGCTCAGGGCCGGAAGGTATCGTCGCCGGCGAGGTATTGCGGACCAGCGTCAATCAGCCCATTACCCTGGAAGTCTGGACCGATGACCCCTCGGTTCGTGACCGCAACGACCCGCGATTTCGCAGGCCACTGGACACACGGGTGTCCTGGTACGTCCACCAGGGACCGGGAGAGGTGACTTTCGCAGCCCACGAATCCATGCCGCTGCTGGAAGCCAGGCAGTTGCCCGCCGCGGCCCGATTGGCGGAACCGCAAATCGCCAACACGGTTGTCGAGGGCGAAGGCCCCGCGCGAGTCAATGCGAGTTTTCCGGAGCCGGGCGAGTATCTGATTCGCGCCCGGCTCGACAACTGGAATGCCTCCGACAGCGACGGCCTCGACCAGTGCTGCTGGAGCAATGCCTATCTGCGCGTGCAGGTGCAATAGCCGGCAGTATCGCTTCGGCCCGCGGCGCCGACCTGACCTCATCAATCTGCACCGGGCAGATCCTTCTGCTGTCATTCTGCGCGAAGCGAAGCGCAGTCGCGGAATCTCTTGCAGTGGCCTCTCAGGGAGATTCTGCGACTGCGCGCAGTATGACGGGGGGCCGAGCCGGGGGTATACTTGTCGGCCACGCAAATTCGGTACAAGCCGATCAGAGTGTAAGCTTGGCCGGATCCCGCAAGTGGATTGATTGACAGAAGAGGAGTAATTCATGAAAAGATTCATGATTCTGGCCGCCGGCTGGCTGACGGCCGCGATGTCCTGGAACATGGCCGCGGCCCAGGAAGGCGAGGCGCTCGCCATTATGATCCCCGGCGGCGGCACTTACAGCAGGCCGATTTCGACCGATTCGCCCGAAGCCCAGGCCTTTTTCGACCAGGGCCTGCGCATGGCCTGGAGTTTTTACTTTCCGGAGTCCATCGCTTCCTACCAGGAAGCTTCGCGCCACGATCCGGATCATCCCATGCCTTATTTCGGCCTGGCTCACGCCGCCGGGCCCAATCCCAACAGCCGCTACGCCGGCCTGCCGGACGACCCCCAGGGCGCCGGCCTCGAAGCGATCCGCAACGCGCTCGAGCGCGTCAACAACGGCACCGAGCGCGAGCGGGACATGGTCAACGCGCTGTTCGTGCTCTACAACGCGGACGCGATCGCCGACGACCGCGAACGGGATCAGGCCTTCGTCAGCGCCATGCGCGACTTGCATCACAAGTATCCCGATGACGCCGACATCGCTTCCATC
>JAJDSZ010000127.1 GCA_022827425.1 Pseudomonadales bacterium
CATGGAAGCATTAGCAGCCGTTGCATTCGTTTTCGGAATGCTGGGGGTCGTCGCGTTCGTGCGTACGGAAAAACTGATCAGAACCCTGAAGGAAAAAGGCGTTCTGGATGAAAATTACAAAGAAGAGTAGGAAGGAGTCGGCGACATGTTCAATGATTTGTTTGCGTTCGGAAAACAACGATCAAGGCGGGAAGCCGTTGGCTTTTATTTTTTCTACTGGCTGCTGGGCGTAGTCATATCCTCTGTTGGCCTGTTCATAGGCGGCGGTTGGGGCTTCCAGGAGGGCTTTGCCGAAGACCTGTGGATCGGGCCATATTTCTTTGCGATGGTTTTCTGCCTGGCTCTGGCTTTTCTGGTGCTGGGCAAAAAGAACAAGCTGCGAAACTCAAGGCTGGTAATCCTGGCGCTGCTATCCGGCGTCGGAGCTTACGTACTAGGCGCCCTGGTTGGGTTGATTCTGGTGGCGAAGCTGACCACCGCCGAAGCGGATTAGCCAAAAAACAGGCTGCACCTGCTCCAAACTATGGCTGTCAAGCCAATCGGTCTTGAGTGTATTGATCGCTATATCCTGAGAACGTCGCAGGTTTTTCCATCAGAACCCGATCCTTTCCCGGCGCAGGTGTTTCGCCAGGTCCCTGGCGCGGCCCTCGCCGCGCATAAGGTCGAGATATACCTGAACAGGACTTGCAAGCCAGACGTCTCCGACCTTTTCCCGAAAGAGCATTTCCCCTGTCGACTTGACGTCTGTTACCGTCAGGTTCGCCCCTTGGTCGACGACGTGGGCTTCGAGAGAATCCAGGACCGCGTACGCCGCCGGATTCGCCAAGAGCAGGCAATGAACCTGAGAAACAGATGTCAAGAAGGGCGCATACAGTTGACCCGCAGTCTCATGGGTTATCGCGTATTCGGCATTGTTTGAGGCGCAGGCCTGGGCAAACCGTTCAAGCAATTCAACTGTGCGCACCGACGGAACGAAATAACGTCGCAGCGCCGGTGGCCGCATCACCGCGAGCTGTTGTTCCCACGCATCCAGCAAGGCGCCCGGATGCACCAACTGTCGTTTCTTGGCCGGACCCTGTCCCCGCGACTCCACCCAATCGAACCTTTCCAGATCCATCAGCACACTTGAAGTTGTGGCGGGTGAGACTTGAGCGTCCTCTGCAACTTCACTGACTCCCAACCAGTCTTCGTGGCGATTCAGAACGGTGTGCAGTACTTGCGCACTGCGCCCCGAGAACAGGGAGCGCATGGATTTCAACTGGCTTTTCGGGGGCGGCTTTTCCACATAGACGTAGATTTTCCCGGCAGGGAGAAAAAGACTGCCTCCGCTGTCATAGTAGCCAACGCCCTCTTCCCGCAGCAGATCCTTCGCTCCGGGTGAAATCGATTCGGCGATCAAACAGGAAACCGCGCGCCTTTTTTCGCCCGTATGCGACTGATCGCGTGGGCCATTTCGAACTTTCCACAGCAGTTGTTTTACATCACGGGGAAACAGGGTTTTTTTCTGTTCTACCAGCAGAGTCACCTTGTCCTGGCCCAGTTTGAGGTCAACCTGGGTGTCATGGTTCTGGGCCGGTTCTCCGACTCGCGACACCCCGCTCGACTGTACCTGAGCGTCGGGCAATCCCTGTAGCGCTTCAAGGAACCCGTCGATAAGCTGTTCTCCCAGAACAAAGTCACGCATCGGTCTTTCCATATATTCTCTGTGCAGTAAATAATACGATTCTAGCAGATATTCCGAAGAAAGTTCATATCCGCCGAACAGTAAATAATATCGAAAGCGCGACGAGTCGGGCCGCAGAGTATTGTCAGCCGCCCCATCTTCCCGTACGCAGGGCGCGCTGGCTTCTTTCGAGGCGTTTGAGGTGATCGTTGAGCAGGGGTTTGCGGTGGACAGCTACGCCGGCGCCCAGGGCGTCGATGACCACGAGATGGGCGATGCGCGAGGAGACCGGGGCGAAATCCTGATACTCCTCGCGCACATTGACGTGGATGGGAATGCTGCAGATGTCGCTCAGGGGGGTATTGTTCGGCGCGAGGCCAATCACCGTGGCGCCGGTTTCCATGGCGAGCCGGACGCTGTCGAGCAGGGCCCGGGTCTGGCCCGACTGGGATATCGCGATCACCACATCCCGCGAATCGAGGGAAATCGCCGACATGTGCTGGATGTGCGGGTCGGTATAGGCCGCGGTGACGAGTTGCAGGCGGAAAAACTTGTGCTGGGCGTCCGCCGCCACCGAACCGGAAGCGCCGAAGCCATAGAACTCCACCCGCCGGGCGCGAATGATCGCTTCGATGGCCCGTTCGAGCGCCGCCGGGTCGAGCTCGTCCCGGACGCCGAGGAGCGAGCCCACGGTGCTGTCGAAAACCTTGTTGCGAATATCTTGCACCGTGTCCTTGTCGTCCACGGCGAACTGGGTGTAGACATCGCCAAGCCCCGCCTGCTGGGCGAGCTGGAGCTTGAATGCCTGAAAACCCTTGCAGCCCACCGCGCGGCAGAAGCGGATGACCGTCGGGTCGCTCACCCCGGCCTGTTCGGCAAGGTCCACGACGCGCATGCCGATCACCTCATTGACGTGGGCAAGCACATAGTTCGCTACCTTGGCTTCGGATTTGCGCAGTTGCCGCCGGGAATCGGCAATGCGCCGGATCAGATTGGGAGATTCCATGGGGCAGCACACATACGGCCAGACGCTGAGAATCGGTACAATGCTACTGCAAGCCGCATTCCGCCGCATTCATTCCAGGGAAACGACATCATGACCGGAGGCACGGCCCGGGCGCTGCCGAAAATTGAACAGGCGCCGGAAATCCATCCAGTGAACGCGGGATTTGTCGATTCCATCGCCGAAATCGGCCAGCAGGACTGGAATGCGCTCACTGGAACCCGCAATCCCTTCATGCGCTACGAGTTCCTCCACGCGCTGGAAAGCACGGGCTGCACCGGCCCCGCCAGCGGCTGGCTGCCGCGGCATCTCGCTCTTCGCCAGGGCGATGTCTGCCGCGGCATTGTGCCGCTGTACAGCAAGACCCACAGCTGGGGCGAATATGTGTTCGACTGGTCCTGGGCCAACGCCTATCAGCAGCATGGACTTGCCTACTACCCCAAATTCGTAACCAGCGCGCCCTATACGCCCTCCGCCGGCCAGCGCCTGTTCGGCATTGCCAGCAGCCATTTGCCGCTGGTGGCGGAGCATATTCAGCGCCGCGCCGAAAGGGATGGCGCGTCGTCGTGGCATGTGCTGTTTCCCACCGGAGAAGAAACCCGTCTGTTGCGGCGGCAGAATCTGCATATCCGCCGGGGCACCCAGTTCCAGTGGCGCAATCGCGATTACCGGAGTTTTGACGACTTCCTCGCGGGCCTGGTTTCGCGCAAACGCAAGACCCTGCGCAAGGAGCGACGCCGCGTGGGCGAGCAGGGCATCGGCTTTCGCATCACCGAAGGGCCGGAAATCAGCGAAGCGCAATGGGCGGACTTCTTCCTGTTCTACCAGAACACTTATCTGCAAAGGGGAATGCGGGGCTATCTCAGCCTGGAATTCTTTCACCTGATCGCCGCCTCCATGCCCGAGCAGCTCCTCTTGGTCAATGCGTCCCATGGCGGGCGCGACATCGCCGCCGCGCTATTCTTCCACAACGACGAAACCCTGTTCGGGCGCTACTGGGGCTGCCGCGAGGAGCGCGAACACCTGCATTTCGAGACTTGCTACTACCAGGGGCTTGATTACGCCATCGCCAATGGGCTGCAAAGCTTCGACTCGGGCGCCCAGGGGGAGCACAAGATCCAGCGGGGATTCGAGCCGGTGACAACGAGTTCAGCCCACTGGCTGGCCAACCCGGAATTCCACCGCGCCGTGGGCGAGTTCGTGGCCCGGGAGCAGGACCATATCGAAGCCTACCAACAGGCGGCGCGCTCGTTGCTGCCTTATCGAGACACCCGGGAGCCCGCAAGAGGCGCCGGTAAAACATGAGGAGTTTCTGCGCCCGGGGTTGCCGGCAAATGCCGTTGACGGAGTTGATGTTAAGATGCCCGGCACTGGAACTTCCATTCATTGAGATCGTTTTCTTGTTTCCTTTGCTGGCCAACTTTCGGTTTGGCGTGACCCGCGAAGCGCGGTACTGGAATTTGGCGGCGGCGCCCGCATTCGCGCTGCTCGCGGGCTGTGGCGATGCGGATATTGCCGCTGGTCCGGCCAATTCCGAAACCGGACGCTGGTATTCGGTGGAACAAGTGTCCGCCGGGGAAGAGGTATTCGCCGCTCATTGCGCGGAGTGTCACGGGGACACCGCCCAGGGCGCGGTTGCCGATTGGCGGGAGCGGCTGCCGGATGGTTCCTTTCCGCCGCCGCCGCTGAATGGTTCGGCCCATGCCTGGCATCATCCGCTTTCGGTGCTGCTGCGGGTGATTGACGAGGGCGGCATTGCCCTGGGCGGGCAAATGCCTCCATTCGGCGCGGTGCTGGCCGAAGACGAAAAGCTGGCGGCAATCGCCTGGTTTCAGGATTTGTGGAGCGATGAGAACTATTCACAATGGCTGATGATGGGTGGCGTGAATTGAACTGGCGGGTTGGCAGGCGTTTCGGCGAGAGCGTGCGGGGAGCGCATCATCGGCCTGCGGCAAGATCCGCGGCGCTGATGCTGTTCCTGGTGGCGCTGCTGACCGGCGCCTGCTCGGCCCAGCCGCCGGCGAATCCGGCGGTCTGGGAGTCGCCCCTGCGTCAGGACCACGGGCTGGTGGGACGCATCTGGGACAGCCGCCTGCAGCGCTTCGTCACCCCCGGGGAATTGCTGGACGGCCTGCGCGAAGCGCGGTTCCTGCTGCTCGGCGAAAAGCACGACAACGCGGACCATCACCGTCTGCAGCTTGCGGTGCTGGAATCGCTGATTTCGGCCCGGGCCCTGTCCGGGGTCGCTTTCGAGATGATCGATGCGTCCCGGGCAGGGAAGCTTGAGGGCATCACCGGACGGGAGTTTGCCGATGCCGCGGCTCTGAAAAGCTGGCTCGAATGGGACGACGGCTGGAACTGGGATTACTATTCGCCGCTGCTGCTTGCGGCCCTGGCGGCGGACTTGCCCCTGGCGGCAGCCAATATAAACGAAAGCGCGGTCATGGAAATCTATCGGGGCAATGGCCCCGCGCTGCCGGAGAACGTGTACGACGTCGAGGCCATGGACAAATTCCATGCCGATATCGACGAGAGCCACTGCGGACTGTTGCCGGAAAGCCAGTTCCCCGCCATGGTGCGGGTGCAGCATAGCCGCGACCTCGCCATGGCCCGGGCCATGAGCGCCCTCGCCGGAGACTCGGGCGCCGCGTTGTTGATCGCCGGCAACTACCACGCCCGCCAGGACCTCGGCATGCCCAACTACCTGCTGACCCTTGAGCCCGACCTGCGCCGGGGACAAATCATTTCCCTGTCCTTCGTCGAAGTGCAGCTCAATGAAACCGTGCCGGTGACCTACCTCGAACGCTTCGGCGGCATCGCCGACCACGACTACCTCTGGTTCACCCCCGCCGCGGAAGATCAGGACTACTGCGCGGAACTGCGCTGATATCGATTGAATCCCCCGCCGTTTTCAGGGCGCCAGGATTGGTTTCCGCGAGTTCCAGGAAACACTTTTCCTGACACGGGCCTACCGCAATACCACCTGACGCTGGACTGGTCATCGAGCACCCCAAGCACCGTATTGCAGGCGATGCCGTCGGGATTGTCCATGAAGCGGAAAGCAGGATCGGCCAGCCCGGTAAAACCAAGGTGCGAGACTCCCTCGATCACGAGCAGGCCACTGCCAGCACGAGGACGGCGATTCCAGCACCAATGCGCTTCAGCCATTTCATAGATCCGCCTCTGTATTCCCTGAAGCTCTGAATCATCAGGGCTTCCCCCTACTTCACATTGAAAAATTCCGGAACTTTCTCCGTCGCCGGGCCATACAAGCCCCGGTGGAAACCGCCGCCCGTGGGCTCAAGGTTCAACTCCACGGTTTCCGCCCCCGCGCTGCTTGCCGCCTGGTGAAAACCGGCGGCCGGGTAGACATTGCCCGAAGTGCCTATCGCCACAAACAGGTCGCAAGCCGCCAGCGCGGCGAAAATCTCGTCCATGTGGAATGGCATCTCGCCGAACCAGACCACATCGGGCCGCAACCCGCCCTTGCGGCGGCAACAGGAGCATTCGGTTTCCGGGAAAACATCCCCGCGGTTGGCGAATACCCGGCCGGAATACCCGCAGCGGATCTTGAGCATTTCGCCGTGCATGTGCAGCAGCCTGCGGCTGCCCGCGCGCTCGTGGAGATTGTCGATATTCTGGGTTACCAGCAGGAATTCACCGGCGAAACCCCGCTCGAATTCGGCGAGGGCGAGATGCGCCGCGTTGGGCTTGATCCGCGGCTGCCGCAATTGCCGCCGGCGCTGGTTGTAGAAGTCCTGAACCAGATGCGGGTCCCGGGCAAAGCCTTCGGGCGAGGCCACGTCTTCCACCCGGTGCTCTTCCCACAGCCCTTCCGCCGCGCGGAAAGTGCGGATGCCCGACTCGGCGGAGATGCCCGCGCCGGTCAGCACGACAATGGAGCGGTGAGCGGGGTTCATGGGCGTGAATCATAACCGCTTGCCGGTATAATGCGAGCCCGTTCATTCAGCAAGAGAAAGCAGATGACCACATTGCAACAAGGCGACAAGGCGCCGCCGTTCAGCCTCGCGGACCAGCAGGGAAACACCGTCAATCTGGCGGATTTCGCCGGAAAATCCCGGGTCGTGCTCTATTTCTATCCCAAGGCGATGACGCCGGGTTGCACGGTGCAGGCCCAGGGCCTGCGCGACAAGAGCGCCGACCTCGTCTCCCGCGGCGCCGTGGCCATCGGTGTCAGCCCGGACCCGGTCAAGCGATTGAAGAAATTCGAGGAAAAGGAATCGCTCAACTTCACCCTGCTGGCCGATGAAGACCACGCCGTGGCGGAAGCCTATGGCGTGTGGGGGCTGAAAAAGTTCATGGGCCGGGAATACATGGGCGTGCACCGGATTACTTTCATCATCGACCGGGACGGCGGCATCGCCCACGTCATGGACAAGGTGAAAACCAAAACCCACCACGAGGATGTGCTCGAGATTCTCGACTCGCTGGATTGATCCCTTCCCCCATCGCTCCAGTCATTCCCGCGGAAACCCCGGCGACCACACGGCAGCGCCATGCCCCGGCTCAGCGTCAACGTCAACAAGATCGCCCTGCTGCGCAACTCCCGCGGCCGCGACTACCCGAGTGTGACGAGCTTCGCCCGCCGGGTGGTGGAGCTCGGCGCGCGGGGCGTCACCGTCCACCCGCGCCCGGACGAGCGCCACATCCGCCGCGGCGATGTGCATGAGCTGCGCGAGATGCTGGAAGGCTTCCCCGGGGTGGAATTCAACATCGAAGGCTATCCCTCGGCGGAATTCCTCGCCCTGATCGAGGCGGTGAAACCGGGACAATGCACCCTGGTCCCCGATGCGCCCGGGCAAATCACCTCGGACCACGGCTGGGACATCCCGGCAAACCGGGAATTGCTGCGGGACGTCACCACAGGACTGCGCGAAGCCGGCGTGCGCAGCAGCCTGTTCCTCGACCCGTCCACCGCCATGGTGGAGCACGCCCCGGAAGCGGGCTGCGACCGCATCGAACTCTACACCGAAGACTACGCCCGGGCCTTCGGCGGCCCCGAGCAGGCGGCGGCACTGGAGCGCTACCGCGAGGCGGCGTCCCGGGCGGCGGAACTCGGCATCGGCGTCAACGCCGGCCACGACCTGAACCTCGAAAATCTCGCCAGCTTCCTGGCAATCGGCAACATCCTCGAAGTCTCCATCGGCCACGCCCTGATCGTGGAATGCCTGGAGCACGGCGTTGAGCAGGTGATTTCGCGCTATCTGGGGATTTGCGCTGGTGGGAAGTCGCGAGTCTGAACGACTGAACGGGCGGCCATTGGCCATGGGACGGCGACTGAAGTCCGGCCGCGCTGGACGGCCATGATGCTGCGGCCATGGGACATTCGCTCCGGTACGGTTGCAGCTCATGGGTCGCGATGGGTGTCCTGGCCCCATCCAATATCGGGGCAATTATCAAATAACCAACTAAATCAGTCAAGTATTGATTTCGGTTGGTGGCTTCGATCGGGGCCGTGAAAATACATTGCCGCGATGTGTCGCTCTTCGATACAATTACGTCATGAGAATCCGCCATAAGGCGTTACGGCGATTCCGGACGTCGGATGGCAACATCAGGACCGGGCTGGATGCCGCCATGCTGCCTCGAATCAGGCTTGTCCTTACCGTGCTGTCGCAGTCGCCTGGGCCGGAGGGCATGCGCGGCAATCCGGGATGGAGACTGCATCAGTTGAAGGGCGATCTGGCTGGATTCTGGAGCGTACGCATTACCGGTAATTGGCGGATCGTGTTTCGCTTCGTGAATGGCGAGCCGATAGATGTCGACCTCGTCGATTACCATTGAGGCAACGACCATGAACAATTCAAACTTGCAACTTCCGGCGCATCCCGGCGAGGTCTTGCGCGAATGGATGAGGGGCAACGACAAGACCATCGCTGAAACCGCGGCGCTGCTCGGCGCGTCCACATCTCAACTCAACCGCGTGCTCGCAGGAAAGGTGCGACTGTCGGCCACCCTTGCGGTGCGGCTGGAAAACCTGGGCTGGAGTACTGCAGAGGTATGGTCCCGTATGCAGGCCGCCTGGGAGGTCGCCGAAGCGCGCCGTGCCGAGGACGCTGCCTGAGTTCGCCACTATGAGAGCAGAATCCGTAAGTCATCACCCAATGGATAGTATTTGAAGTGAACGTGCGCCAAAATACTCCAATTTGCTAAGCTTCGCGCAGTTTCTCGCTGAATGCTTTTGTATCGAAGTCGAACCACGGTGGTCGTCGAATTTTTATCCGTGCTTCACGCACATCGTAGTCTATATCTGGTTTCGCCTCGAAGAGTATCTGCTTAATAATTAAAAGTGCGGCGAGATACGCATCAATAGCACTGGACAGCGGCACTTCTCCGCCATAACGTATGTCGGTAGCATCATGACCGGACGGGATTGACGCCAGAGTTTCTCTATCAATATTCAAAGTACTCAGATTTTCTGCTCTTCGCAACAATTCTGAAAGATCGTGAGTACGAGGTGGCGATTCTCCCTTCTGAAGAATAAACAACTTCAACGCTTTTTCAGTTGCTTGCGATGCTTCCCATGCGGCTGAACGCGCGCTGGCTTCGTTTCGTTCGCACAGATTTCGAGCGCTGCTTTGCAGGTCCGCTCGAACGGACTGCGCAAGTTTTTTGACATTCTGACCCGCCTCATATTCTAGCAACCGTACATCGAAGCCTATGCTCCTCACTAAATTGGCTGCCCTCGAAGCATCCGATCTTACATCCTCCAATTCTTCTGTCGACAACCTTTTCACTACTCCTCTGTTCTGGATCCATCTGACAGGGTCTTCTTCCGCCTGGACTGATGCCGGAAATCCAAACCAATAAACGTTTGGCTCATCGGTTTTCAAACGAAAGCTTTTGGGCACTTGAATTAGAAACGGGGTCTCATGAATAAGCACCATCGAAACAAAGATGCCATCCTCCTCACGATCTGCAGTTTCGCCGTAACGGTCACGATACCAGTCGTCAATTATTACTAAAAAAGCAACCGTATGCTGTGCTTTCCAGGAAAGCTTTAACGTTGTTTATCTCAATCAGATTTTCCCGCACAAAATCGAATGCCTTTTGCTTTCGCGCCGCAATCGGTACATTCTCTTGGCTCAACTTCTGATCAATCTTAGGAAGAA
>JAJDSZ010000098.1 GCA_022827425.1 Pseudomonadales bacterium
CGCCGACGAAGAGATCTTCGAGATGGCGAACGGCTGCATCTGTTGCACGGTGCGCGGAGACCTGATTCGCGTGCTCGGCAATCTCATGAAGCGCCGCGACAAGTTCGACTATGTGCTGGTGGAAACCACGGGGCTCGCCGACCCCGGCCCGGTGGCCCAGACCTTCTTCGTCGACGATGAGATTCGCGCCGAGTTCTCCCTTGACGGCATCGTCACCCTCGTCGATGCGGCTCATATCGAGCAACAGCTCGGTCGAAGCGACGAGAGCACCGAGCAGATCGCGTTCGCGGACGTCCTCGTGCTGAACAAGACCGACCTGGTCAACGGCGAGACGCTCGACAGGCTCGAGTCCCGGCTCCGGGAGATGAACCGAATGGCGCGGGTCGTGCGCAGCGAAAAGGCGAACGTCGCCGTCGACACGGTACTCAACCTTGGCGCCTTCGACCTGGATCAGGTGCTTGATCGCCGTCCCGCCTTTCTTGAACCGGAGTATCCCTTTGAATGGACCGGAGTCTGGTCGCTCGCCGCCGGTCGTTACGAACTCAGTCTCGCCGACGGGCCTGACCCGGAGATGTCGCTCGTCGTGGCGCCCGACCAGGGCGCGGATGACGCTGCCCTCAGGGAGGGTGCGGAATGGTGCGTGCGGCGCTACGCAGAGCCGGCGGAGCCCGTTCGACCGGGGGAAGCGCTATCTGTCGCAAAGCACTTGAACCTTGAGCTTGATTCCCCGGGGCGCAAGTCTTTCTTGTTGGAGCTAGACGCCGGGGCGCGCCTCGGCCTCTATGCCCAGCACACTGCGGAGGAGTTCGACCTCCAACTGGCCAACGCGCAAGGCGCGACCATCAACCCGGAAGCCGAGCGCACCTGGGTCGCACAACACGAGCACGATGACGAAGTGGGCTCGATCTCGATCGAGAGGGACGGCGACATCGATCCCGGAAAACTCGAAGCCTGGCTAGGCAGACTGCTCGCCGAGCGCGGGGTGGACATCTTCCGTATGAAGGGTTTCATCAGCCTCGCCGGTGAATCGCGCCGATTCGTCTTCCAGGGGGTCCACATGCTCTTTGACGGCCAGCCGGATCGCCCATGGGGGGACTCTCCCCGCCGCAACCAACTCGTCTTCATCGGTCGCAAGCTCGATGAAAAAAGCATGTGGCAGGGCTTCGAGGAATGCCTGGCGTGAGCGCAGCCAGACCGAAAGGGGTGCTCCGCCCCGGCTGGTCCGCGTCGGTAGAAGACTATGCCATCGCCGGAGGCTGGACCCGGAACGGCGAAGCACTGGTGGTGGGTGACGCCGCCGGCGGCGTCTACGCATTCGAAGGCAAATCCGGCGCAAGCGCCTGGACCCGGCAGGAGGCTCATGACGGCGGCCTGCTCGCCATGGCGATTCATCCGGATGGAACCGGATTCGCCACCGCTGGCAAGGATGGGCGCGTCCTGATCTGGAGTGCCGCCGAAGCGCAGCCAAGGCAGGTTATCGACCTTGGCGGCGGTTGGGTGGAGAACGTGGCCTGGTCGCCGGACGGCCAATGGCTGGCGGCCTCCTGTTCCCGGCAGGTTCGCGCGTATGATGCGGACGGTCGGGAAGTCTGGCGTTTCGATGATCATCCCAGCACCGTCAGCGCAATCGCCTGGTCCAGCGCAGGTGAACTGGCGATGGCCTGTTACGGTCGAGTGAGCTTCTTCGATGCATCCATCGGGGAACTCTCCCAGAAGCTGGAATGGAAGGGATCCCTGGTGTCGATGGTGCTGAGCCCGGACGGGGATATCGTCGCCTGCGGCAGCCAGGACAATTCGGTGCATTTCTGGCGGCGCTCCACGGGAGAGGACTTCATGATGTCGGGATATTCCGGCAAGCCCGCGGCCCTGGCCTTCGATGACTCGGGCACTCTGCTGGCCACCGGCGGAGGCAAGACCGTGATGGTCTGGAGTTTCCAGGGAGGCGGCCCCGCAGGTACGCGGCCGGGCGCCCTGGAGCATCATGTCCAACCTGTTACAATGCTCGCCTTCGCTCGCCGCGGGATGCGCCTGGCCTCGACGGCGCGGGATGGTGCCGTAGTGGTGTGGTCGCTGAAGAGTGACGGGAACGGCCGTCCCATCGGGGCCGCGGTACTGGCCGATGCAGGGGCGGAGTTGTATTGGCGCCCGGACGGGCGCGCGCTTGCCGCGCTCGACGCCCGGGGCGGCGTGACGGTCTGGCGAACAGGATGAACAACACACCGTTTTGCGACATCCATGATTTCCACTTGTATGCCGGGACCCAAGGTGATACAATTCGCAGTCGGGCATATTGTTGATTTTATTGATCCTTTGGCCCCAGACTCGCTTTCGCCGAAAACTGTAGCGGCGACAGGCGCAGCAGATAAACAACGCCAGGCCTGCCCATAAGCTGAAACAGAGGCACAAGATCAGGCCCGCGTTGTCAACAGGCGGACGCGTTTTTTCCATTCAGCGCGGTCCGGCCAGACAAACCAACAGACAGTCAAGCAACACAGCAGAAGCAAAGCACGGGAATTTTGATTCGGCAGGCCATGGGTCCTCGTATCAGGACAGCGGCCCCGAAGTGGCAACAAACTGAAAGATTGTTGCACGGCACAACAGATTGCATCCGGCTCCGCGAACCGGCGGGCCGCCGGTGCCGAACCGCAACCAGGTGGTTCCATATGGCGTGTGCGGCTGCATGGTCGCCATGCGCCTGTTCGATGCCAACGCGAGCCTGCGGTTCGCCACAGAGTTTCGCCACAAAAAGCCCTGCCGCAAATCGGCCGGGCTGATTTCCCCGCCAGCTTCCGCGTTTGTTCAAGAGGTAATGAACGCATGAAACGCATTCTGGTAAATGCGGCTCAGGAGGAAGAACTCCGGGTCGCGCTGGTGGACGGCCAGCGGTTGTATGATCTCGATATAGAAACCCCTGGCAAGGAACGCAAGAAAGCCAATATCTACAAAGGCAGGGTGACCCGGGTGGAGCCGAGTCTCGAAGCCGCTTTCGTGGATTTCGGCGCCAACCGCCACGGGTTCCTGCCCTGGAAAGAAATTTCCGACTTGTACCGAAGCGCCGCGGACAGCCGCGGAGACAACGGCAAGGCGCCGATTCGCGAAGGCGCCGAAGTCATCGTTCAGGTGGAGAAGGAAGAGCGCGGCAACAAGGGGGCGGCCCTGTCCACCTATGTCAGCCTTGCCGGGCGCTATCTCGTGCTGATGCCCAACAATCCCAAGCTCGGCGGAATCTCCCGCCGCATCGAGGGCGATGAAAGGGTGGAAATGAAAGAAGCCCTGCGCTCGCTGGAAATTCCCGACAACATGGGTGTCATAGTCCGCACCGCAGGCGTCGGCAAGCAGGCCGAGGATTTGCAGTGGGATCTCGATTACCTGCTCAATCTGTGGCACGCCATTCAGGAAGTCGCCGGCAAGAAGGCGGCGCCAATGCTGATCCACGAGGAAAGCAATGTCATTATTCGCGCGATTCGTGATTACCTGCGCAAGGAAATCGGTGAAGTGCTGTTCGATACCGATGAGTCCTACCAGGAAGCCATGGTATTCCTGCGCCAAGTGATGCCGCAATACGAGAACCGCATCAAGCGGTATGAAGACAGGCTGCCCCTGTTCAACCGCTTCCAGATTGAAAACCAGATCGAAAGCGCTTTCGGCAGGGAAGTGAAACTGCCTTCCGGGGGCAGTTTGGCCATTGACCCCACCGAAGCGCTGGTGGCCATCGACATCAATTCCTCCCGCGCCACCCGGGGCGCCGATATCGAGGAAACCGCCCTCACCACCAATCTCGAGGCGGCGGATGAAATCGCCCGGCAATTGCGGCTGCGCGATATCGGCGGGCTGATCGTCATTGATTTCATCGACATGACTTCCAGCCAGCACCAGCGCTTGGTGGAAAACCGTATCCGCGAAGCCCTCGAGGTGGACCGCGCCAGGGTGCAGGTGGGCCGCATTTCCCGCTTCGGGCTGCTTGAAATGTCCCGGCAGCGGCTGCGCGCCTCACTCGATGAAACGAGCACTATTATCTGCCCGCGCTGCAGCGGCCAGGGCCGGGTCCGGAATGTGAAATCCCTGGCGCTGTCGATCATCCGCATCGTCCGCGAGGAAGCGAGCAAGGAAAAGAATGTCGAGATTCGCGTTGACGCCCCGCTTGACGTGACCACCTACCTGCTCAACGAGAAGCGGGAGGAGATTGCGGCGGTCGAGGAAGAAAGCAGTTCCAGTGTTTCGGTGCTTCCTGCCACTGAACTGGTGACCCCCCACTACCGCATTACCGGAGTCAACCGCAAGGGGGAGCACTATGAGGTGGATATCACCGAACTTCCCGAGGCAGAACCCGAATTCAAGATCGAAAGCACCAGCCGCCGGCCTGCGGTCAGTCGCGGCGCCATCGATCAGGCGCGCCCCCAGCGCCCTGCTCCGCCCTCCGCGGCAAGCCCGGTGACCTCGATTGTCAATGCAATCCGCGGCCTGTTCGGCGGCGAGGAGGCAGAAGCCGCGCCCCCGGCCGCGGCAAGCAAACCGGAACCCAGGGAGGAAACCAGAAAGCCTGGGAGGGAACGCAGGTCCAGGAGCCGCAGCGGCGAAAGCCGGAGCAAAGCCGATGGCCGCAAACAGACTCAGGGCCGCGGCAAAGCCGATGGACGCAGCAAGGCGGACGGCCGCGGCAGAGCCGATGATCGCAAGAAAGCCGATGGCCGCGGCAAGAATGAGGGCCGCAGAGCGGAAAAGGTGGCCGCAGATGCCGCAGAGGAGGCAAAGCCCGCGAGCGGCAAGACAAGGCGGCGTTCGGGAGGCAGTCGCCCGCGCAATACTGCCCAGCGCAAGCGCGGCCCGCGCCCGGCGGTGGATGAACCCAGGGTAGAAGAATCCGCGGCAGCCCCGGAGACCGGCGTCGCGCCAGAGGTCACTGCGAAAGAACCCATGGCAACTCCCGTGGAGGCTGTCGCAGCAGCCGCCGAAAGCGAGAGCGTCCTTTCCCGGACTGCCGCCGAAACAGCCGATGACAAGGCTGCGGTGGTGGAAATGAAGGCCAAAGCGAAGGACGAGTCCGAGCCGCAGCCGGAACAGGTTCCGGGGTCTGAACCCGGGATTGATTCCGGTGAGCCCACCGCCGTATCGCCGCACACCGAGGAATCCGCTCCCGAAACGGAAGCCGCTGGCGGCGGGGAGGCCGGGGCTGCTCCGGAGAAGCCCAGGCGAACCAGAAAGGCGCCGGCACGCAAACGCGGCAGCAAAGCCGCCAGGGCCAGTGAGGAGCGGGAAACGCCAGCAAGCGCCGAACCCGCACAGGCGGATGGCAACGATACGGAAACAGCGGCTGCAAGCGCAGAAGAAAAGCCGGTGCCGAAAGCCGGAGCCACAAAACCCAAACCCGCCGTCAGAAAGCGAGGAAAGACCGTCAGCAAAGCGGAAGACCCCGATTCAGCATCGATAGAATCCGCCATGCAGCCGGAATCCGCTACCGAAAAGGCGGTTCAGTCCGACCCTGGGGTCGCCAGGTCCGAACAGGAATCCGCTGGCGCGGCAACGGAAAAGTCCCAAGGCAAATCAAAGACAGCGCCGGCTCCCGAAGAGCCGACCGCGGCGTCCCCTTTCCGGGGCCGGGCGCCGAATGATCCGCGGGAAGTGCGCCGGCGCCAGCTTGAGGAAGAATCCGCCGGGAATTGAGGTTTGAGGCCAGGGCAAGCAGAGCCCCAGGTTTCCAGCGGGGCTTCCGCCCGCTACAAGGCCTGTTCGAGTTCGGGCAGAGCCTTGAACAGGTCGGCTACAAGGCCGAAATCGGCAACCTGAAAAATCGGCGCTTCGGCATCCTTGTTGATGGCTACGATTACCTTGCTGTCCTTCATGCCGGCAAGATGCTGGATCGCGCCGGAAATTCCCACGGCGATGTACAGATCCGGCGCCACGATCTTGCCGGTCTGGCCCACCTGCATGTCATTGGGCACAAAACCCGCGTCAACCGCTGCCCGGGATGCACCCACGGCGGCGTTCAGCTTGTCGGCGATTTTTTCCAGCATCATGAAGTTTTCGCCATTCTGCATGCCCCGGCCGCCGGAGATCACCACGCTGGCGGAAGTCAGTTCGGGCCGCTCGGAAACCGACAGGTTTTCGCTGACGAAACGGGAAAGATCCTGTTCGAGGCAGAATTCGAAGGATGTGATCGGCACCCTGTCCGAGTCGGTTTCGGCGGTGTCGAATGCGGTGGATCGCACGGTAATGACTTTCACCTGGTCCGAGGATTGCACCGTGGCCAGCGCATTGCCGGCGTAGATCGGACGCACGAAGGTATCTGCGGACTCTACCGCCGAAACATCGGAAATCTGCGCCACATCGAGCAGGGCCGCGAGCCGCGGCATGAAGTTCTTTCCAGTGGTGCTTGCCGGGGCAAGGATATGGCTGTAATCGCCGGCAAGTTCCCGCAGCAGCGGCGCCATGTTTTCGGGCAATTGCTGCGCGAGGAAGGCTGCGTCCGTCTGTATGACTTTGCCCATGCCAGCGATTGCGGCGCCGGCGTTCGCCACCGCGGCACAGTCATGGCCCGCAACAAGCAGATGGATTGCCGGATTTTCCAGATACGACGCAATTTCCATCGCGCAGGTGACCGCATTCAGCGTGGCCGGCTTGAGTTCGCGATTATCGTGTTCGGCAACGACCAGTATTGACATGCCTGATTCCTAAATGACTCTTGCTTCGTTCCTGAGTTTGCCGACAAGCTCCTCGACGCTTTGCACCACGATGCCCGCAGCGCGCTCCGCCGGCGGCGATACCCGCAGGGTTTTCAGATTCGAGTCCATCTCGACGTTAAGATCGACCGGAGTCAGTTGTTCGACGGGTTTGCGTTTGGCTTTCATGATATTGGGCAGCGAGGCGTAGCGCGGCTCGTTCAGGCGCAGGTCCGTGGTGACCACGGCGGGCAGCTCCAGCGACACCGTCTGCTCGCCACCGTCGATTTCCCGGGTCACCAGGATTCTGCCATCGGCCAGTTCCGCCCCGCAGGCAAAAGTGCCCTGCCCCATTCCGGCAAGCGCCGCGAGCATTTGCCCCACCTGGTTATTGTCGCTGTCGATGGATTGCTTGCCGAGAATCACGAGCCCGGCACCCTCGCGTTCCACGAGTTCCCTGAGCATTTTCGCCACTTGCAGGGGAGCGATTTCGCCATCGGCGGTGACGAGTATGCCCCGGTCGCAGCCCAGCGCCAGCGCCGTGCGAAGCTGTTCCTGACAGGCCTCGGGGCCCATGGAAACCGCAATGATTTCCTCGGCCTGCCCTGCTTCTTTCATGCGCACGGCCTGTTCCACGGCAATCTCGCAAAAGGGGTTCATCGCCATTTTGGCATTGGCAAGCTCCATGCCGGAGCCGTCGGCCTTGACCCGGACCTTTACATTGGCATCAAGCACCCGTTTGACGGCGACAAGAATCTTCATGAATACCCAAACCCGACCCGGCGAAAATCGGCGGCAATGATGCCGTTTTTACCCAGGAGGGTCAACACACAACCGCCAGGAGCAATTCGCGAAAGCGAAAATTCGCTATTGCCGCGGCCCCGGCTGATTGATCGGGGCGAGTATTGGGGGATATACAACGAAATCGAGCGGCCAGGGGCGCGGATGAGAGAGGATTTGCAGCCGTGAATTCCTATGGCGCGGGATCCTGGATGATAGTCGATGGGCTGCGGTCTAGTTCGAAGAAGCTTTGTTTGCTGCTTATGCCGGTGATGATTTCCATGTTTTCCCGGTGCTGGGCTGCGGCGTCGACGAGGCGGTAGAAAACCGGACGGCTGAGGAGGGCTTGCAGGCCGTTGCGGACGTGTATGGTGGGGTGGGGTTCATCGGTCCCGGTTACTTTGATAGGGTGTTCGGCGTCGGCTGTAACGGTCTCTTCCACATTGGTGAGGAAGGCGATGGATTGATCGGGGCCGGGATTTTGGATTTCCATGTCCACGGCAACGAATGGGCAGTCCTCCACCTGAATGCGGACCTTTTCCACGGGATTGACAAGAAAAAACTCATCGCCTTCCCGTTTCAGGATCGAGGCGAACAGTTGCACCATGGCCTGGCGGCGGATGGGTTGGCCCTCGTGATACCAGACGCCGTCCCGGGCAATGCGCAAGTCGATATCGCCGCAGAAAGGCGGATCCCACAGATGCACCGGGGCGGAGCCCCGCTTGCCGCCGAGGGAGCGGACCATGCGGAAGGGGTCAATGTCTGTCATGGGCTCTTGGGTTTTGCTCAATACTTGTGGCTGCGCAGACGGTTGCCGATGCTACACTTGCGCAATTCTTTCTTTTCGACCGCATTATGCCAGCAGATATTGTCCAGGCGGATTTTGCGCGGCTGTTTCGGCAGGATATGCCCCTGCTTGATGTGCGCTCGCCGGTGGAGTTCTCCAAGGGCGCTTTTCCGGCAAGCCATAACATCCCCCTGTTGAGCGATGCCGGGCGCGAACAGGTCGGCAAGGCGTACCGCAAACTGGGGGGCGGGGCGGCGCTGGCGTTGGGGCATCGGCTGGTAAGCGGCGAAACGCGGAGGGCGCTGATTCGACAATGGCGGGAATTCGCCGAACAGAATCCCGAAGCGCTCCTGTATTGTTTCCGCGGCGGACAACGTTCCCGCATCGCGCAGCGGTGGCTGGCGGAATCTGGCATTGCAATGCCGCTGGTGACTGGGGGCTACAAGGCGCTGCGGGGATTTCTGCTCAAGGTGCTGGATGAAGCGGCGGGGGGCGATTTCCTCGTGATCGCCGGCAAGACCGGCAGCGGCAAGACGAGCCTGCTTCGAGAATTGCCCCATGCCCTGGATATCGAAGGCGCCGCCGGGCACCGGGGCTCGGCTTTTGGCTCCCTGACCACACCCCAGCCGACCCAGATCGATTTTGAAAACGAACTCGCGGTGCGCCTGCTGAAACTCGATCATGCCTTCCCGCCGGGATTGATTGTGGAAGACGAAAGCCGCGCGGTGGGTTCCCTCGCCATTCCCCCGGTATTATTCAGCGCCATGAAGCAGGCCCCTGTCGCCCTGCTTGAGGTGGAGTTCGAATCGCGGGTGGAAACCATTCTCCAGGACTATGTTCTCGCCAATCTGGCGGCCTGGGAACGCCACAGCCCGGGGCGGGGCGAATCCCTGCTTGCCCTGTCGCTGCTGGCGAGCCTTGGCAAGATCAGCCGCAGGCTCGGCGGCGAAGGTTATCAGTCAGCGGGAAAGCTGATGCGGCAGGCCTTCGCGGCGGAAGGCGGCGAGCGTCCGGGCCTGCACCGGCAATGGATCAGGCTGTTGCTGGAACGATACTACGATCCCATGTACGAATACCAGTTATCCCGCAAGCTCCCCCGGGTCCGCTTCCGCGGCTCGCGAGCGGAAGTCTTGCAATTCTGCAGAGAGCGAACCCGTCCGGAGGACTATGCCGGCGGGATTTCATCCTCCTCGCCCAGGGCATAAACGCCATTGCAATTGCGCAGGTAGCCCCGGTAATCCATGCCATAGCCGAAGACATAATGGTTCGGGACCGGAAGGCCGATGAAATCCGGCCGGGGCGAATCCGGGCCGCGGGGCCTTTGCTTGTCCACCAGGATCGCCGACAGGGCCCGGGTCGCGCCACGCTCACGGCAAAGCCGCAGGACCGCTTGCAGGGTATGGCCTTCGTCGAGAATGTCATCGACGACGAGTACGGCCCGCCCACGCAGGTCGAGGCCTGGGCCGATCCTGTGTTCAATGTTTCCGCCGCGGGTGGCATCGCCATAGCGGCTGCTATGCAGGTAGTCGATCTGCAGGGGAAAATCCAGCCGCAGGGCAAGTTCGGCGGTAAACAGCAGGCCGCCGTTCATGACGCAAAGCAGGATGGGATTGCTGTCCGCCAGTTTGGCGGTGATCTCCCTGGCCATGCGGTCGATGACAGCCGCGATGGTATCGGCGTCGTGGATCAGTTCGGCCCGGGAGGCAACCGCCGCAATCTCATTTGGCGAGATCATGCCGGGGCGGAATCCGGTTCCGGATCGGGCCCGGCCGTGAGTTGGGGCAGGCCGTCCAGCGTCGTGGTCGGGAAGGCGATGTCGGCGCCATGGGAATGAATGATTCTGACGATGCGCAGCAGCACGTCCTGCTTGATCTCGTGAAAGCGCACCCAGTTGGTGGTCCTGGTAAAGGTATAGACGAAGAAATCCAGCGAGGACGGCGCAAAATAGTTGAAATTCACGATCATGGTCTGGCTGCTGTCGATTTCCTCGTGGGCCCGCAGCATGATTTTCACGTCGGCGATGATGGCGTCCACCCTGTCGGCATCCTGATAACGCAGGCCGATGGTTTCATAAATGCGGCGATGGCTCATGCGGGATGGGTTTTCCAGCGACAGCTTGTTGAATACCGAGTTGGGCACATACAACGGCCGCTTGTCGAAAGTGCGCACCACGGTGAGCCGCCAGCCGATCCTTTCCACGGTGCCTTCGATTTCCCGGTCCGGCGAACGGATCCAGTCGCCAATGGCAAAGGGCTTGTCCAGATAAATCATCAGCCCGCCGAAAAAATTGGCGAGCAGGTCCTGGGCCGCAAAACCCATGGCAATGCCGCCGATGCCACCGAAAGCGAGCACGGCGGTGACTTCCACGCCAAGCGTGGGCAGCGCGATCAGCACCGCCGCCACGAAAATCGCCAGCCGCAGCAGCCGTACCAGGGCGTGGAGCGTGGTCGGGTCCATCCGGGTCTGGATCTGGCCCGGATCGGCCTTGAGTTGTTTGAGGACGCGATTCTCGACGCCGCTGCAAAGCCGCAGCAGGAACCAGCCAAAGGCCAGCACGACGATGAGCGACCGCGCCGCGGCAAAAACCTCCTGGGCGATCAGTCCCTCCATCAGCCCCTGCTGGGCGAACTGCGCCGCGGAAGTCGCCACCAGCAAGCCCAGGGCCCAGAAGAACGGCCGCCGGCCCGCTTCCGGCAAGGCGTCGTCCCAGACGCTTGCGGTCTTCGAAGTCTGGCGTTCCAGAAAACGGAATACCCGTCTGGCCACGAAAACCACAATCAGGGCGATGACAAGCAGGAAAAGTATCTGGCCAAGCCAGGCCCATTCGTTGAGAAAATTCATGTCGATCGCATCACTCATCAGCCACCAGGCTCCAGTTCGCGAACCCGCTCAAGCGCCTGCCTCCACCGCTCATCATCCGGCTGCGCCCCGGGCCTTGCCCGCATGGCCGCCAGCCTGCCATTGGGCGGAACATTCTCACTTTCCAGCCAGTCCGCCGCCCGCAAGGCCTCGTCCGGCGCATTGCAGGCAAGCAGCATATCGCAACCTGCCGCCAGGGCCTTTTCCAGCCGCTGCTCCATGGCACCGGCCTGCTCGGCGGCACTCATGCTGAGATCATCGCTGAATATGACGCCATCAAAGCCGATCTCATCGCGCAACACGGATTGCAGCCAGTAGCGAGAAAACCCCGCCGCATCGGCGCAGACCGCAGGATAAACCACATGGGCGGGCATTACCCCCGCCAGCAAATCCCGGCAACGGACAAATGGTCGCATGTCCCAGTCGCGCAACTCGCTCTCGCCACGGTTGTCCACCGGCAACTCGACATGGGAATCCGCCCCCACCAGCCCATGCCCCGGAAAATGCTTGCCCACCCCGGCCATTCCGGCCTCCGCCATGCCACCGAGATACACCCGGGCAAGTTCCGCTACCGCATCCGGGTCCGCCGCAAAAGCGCGGTCGCCAATCACCGGTGAAGCCGGATCATGCAAATCCAGCACCGGCGCAAAACTGAAATCGAGCCCCGCCCCGATAATCTCCGATGCCATGACCCAGGCGCAATCACGCGCCAGGCGCAATCCCCTTTCAGGATCAGCCTCATAGGCCTCGCCGATCCTGCGCAACGGCGGCAAAGCCGTAAACCCCTCCCGAAACCGCTGCACCCTCCCCCCTTCCTGGTCCACCGCGATCAAAACTTCCGGGGCACACTCCCGTATCGCCCCGGCCAATTCCCGCAACTGCCCTGGAGAGGCAAAATTGCGCCGAAACAGTATCACCCCCCCGACACATTCCCGCCGCAACAACTCCACCTCGTCCGCTTCAGGCGCCAATCCGCGCAGATCCACCATCAACACACCCGGATCATTCATTTTCCTTTCCCATTCCACCCACTGTTTCCCGGAGCCACAACATCAATGACGGCAAAATTCTGACAAGCGTGAGAGAGCGCCACAATACTCATTGAAACTCAAGGCTTGCGCCTGGAGCGTTGACCCTAAAGTTTCCCGCATTCCGACGGATAACTGTATAAAATCACAGTATCAATGCCGCATGGAGGACATTATGCACGGACTCACCTCCCGCCAGGGTCAAATCCTCGAATTCATCCGGGGCCACCTCCGCGACACCGGCTATCCGCCCACCCGCTCCGAAATCGCCACCCACATGGGCTTTCGCTCGGCAAACTCCGCCGAGGAACATCTGCGCGCCCTCGCCCGCAAAGGCGCCATCGAAATGTCCCCGGGCGCTTCCCGGGGCATTCGCATCCCCGAGCAGGCGCCACCGGGATTGCCCATTATCGGCCAGGTCGCCGCCGGTTCGCCGATTCTCGCCCAGGAGTCCATCGCCGATTACAGCGCGGTTCCCGGCGCCATGTTTTCCCCCAGAGCCGATTATCTGCTCACGGTCAAGGGCGACAGCATGACCGGCATCGGGATTTTCGAGGACGACCTGCTCGCCGTGCATCGTACTCCGGAAGCCCGGGACGGCGATATCATTGTGGCCAGAATCGACGATGAAGTGACCGTGAAGCGGCTGCGCCGCGAGACGGCAAGCCGGCAGTTGCAACTTGTCGCGGAAAATCCCGCCATCGCGCCCATCCCCGTGGACCTGGGCCGGGACCGTTTTGCCATTGAAGGCGTCAGCGTCGGAGTGATCCGGCTCGGACTGTAATCGCCCGTTATTTCTTCTTTCTTGCGACCGCCTTCTTCGTGTCGGTGGCCGCCTGCCATTTACCGTCGCGGTAGAAAATCCGCCAGCCCGTGGGCTTGCCATCGACCAGGGACTGCACAAAATGCTGCCGGGTCTTGCGACTGAAACCCACCACGGCGGCATTGCCCTTGTCGTCCTTGGCCGGCGCGTCGAGCAGGTAGTGAAACTTTGGATCGATCTCGTTGCGGTGGGGCAGCAGTTCCGCCACCTGGGGTGAGCGGGTTTCCCGATTGCGGGGAAAACCGCTGGCGGCAAGAAACAGACCAGAGGCGCCCTCGCGCAGAATATAATGGTCGTCCACCTTGCTGCAGCGCAACTCCGGCATGGGCACGGGATCCATTTTCGGCGGCGCCGGTTGACCATTGCGCAGCAATTTCCGGGTATTGCGGCAATCTTCCCGGGTGCAACCGAAATACTTGCCGAAGCGTCCCGATTTCAATCGCATTTCGCTGCCGCACTTGTCGCATTCGATTACAGGGCCGTCGTAACCCTGGATCTGGAATTCCCCCTTCTCCAGCTCGAAACCATCGCAGTCGGGATTGTTGCCACAGACGTGCAGCTTGCGCCCGGCGTCGATAAGCCAGGCGTCCATTGCGGTACCGCACTTCGGGCAGCGGTGTTTCCTGCGTAACTGGATGTTTTCCTGTTGCTCGGCCTCCTCGGCGCTGTCGGCGCGAATCGCCTCCTCGCCCGGAGTGAGATTCATCGTCGAGCGGCATTTCTCATCCCCCGGCAAGCCATAGGCGGAACAGCCGAGAAACACCCCGGTGGAGGCATTGCGAAGCTGCATCTTGCGGCCGCATCGGGGGCAGTCCACATCGACTTCGGTGGGCTTGTTGGCGCGCATGCCGCCGTCCTTCGCTTCCGCCCGGGCGAGTTGCCCGGTGAAATCCCGATAAAACTCATCCAGCAATTTTTTCCAGTTCTTGCGCCCGGCGGCCACTTCATCCAGGGAGTCTTCCATGCGCGCGGTAAAGTCGTAATCCATCAGGTCGCGGAAACTTTCCTGCAGGCGTTCGGTGACGATATCGCCGATCTTGAGGGCGTGGAAGCGCTTGTTTTCCAGCTTCACATAGCCCCGGTCCTGTATCGTGGAAATCGTCGAGGCATAGGTGGAGGGCCGGCCGATTTCGCGCTTTTCGAGTTCCCGCACCAGGCTGGCCTCGGTGAAACGCGGTGGCGGACGAGTGAAATTCTGAACGGAATCAAGCTTTTGCAAGGCAAGCCTCTCACCGGTTTTCACATCAGGCAGCACTACGTCAGCCTCCCGGGAAGGCATGGCGGCGAGAAAACCCGGAAACTCCATGATCCTGCCCCTGGCGCGCAATTCGAAGTCCGCGGCCCGAACCGTGATGGTACTCGCCAGAAAGCGCGCCGGAACCATCTGACAGGCGACAAGATGCTGCCGGATCAGCTTATAGAGCCGGCGCGCATCATTGTCCATGTCCTGCAAGGATTCCGGCGTTCGCTGCACATCCGTGGGACGAATCGCTTCATGGGCTTCCTGGGCGCCTTCCCGGGCGCGGTAGAAATTGGGTTTCGGCGGCAGGTAATCGGCGCCGAATTCCTGCTCGATATGACTCCGCGCGGCGGTAATCGCCTCGTTACTTAAATGGGTGGAATCGGTTCGCATGTAAGTGATGTGGCCGGCCTGATACAGGCGCTGGGCCAGGGTCATGGTCCTGCCGACCCCGAAACCGAGCCGGGTGCTTGCCGCCTGTTGCAGGGTCGAGGTGATCAGGGGCGGTCGCGGCCGCGACGTGGTGGGCTTGTCCTCGCGCTTGCTTACCGTATACTCGGCGGCGCGCAGCACATCCAGGGCCTGCTCGGTGGTTTGTCTGTCCCCGGGCCGGAAAGTCTTGCCGGCCCGCCTGACCACCTGACACTTGAGATCCTGCTTCGCTGCCGTAAGCAGCCTGGCGAAAACCTCCCAGTACTCTTCGGGATTGAAAGCCCGGATTTCGCGCTCGCGCTCCACAATGAGCCGCACGGCGACCGATTGCACCCGACCGGCGGAAAGCCCCCGGGCCACCTTGGACCAGAGCAGGGGCGACAGCATGTAACCCACCACCCGGTCGAGAAAGCGGCGCGCCTGCTGCTCTTCCACGTAGCGCATGTCCACCGCGCCGGTGTCGGCGAAGGCTTCCCGGATGGCCTTGCGGGTGATTTCATTGAAGACCACCCGGCGATAGCGTTCCGGGTCGCCGCCAATGGCTTCCTGCAGATGCCAGGCAATGGCCTCTCCTTCCCGGTCCCGGTCGCTGGCGAGATAGATGGCCGATGATTTTGCCGCGATCTTTTTCAGATCTTCGACGATCTGTTCCTTGCCGGGAAGAATTTCATAGCGGGCCCGCCAGTCGTTTTCCGGGTCCACCCCGAGGCGCTGCACGAGTTGTTGCCGCTTTTTCTGCTCCGGGCTGAGATTGGTTTTGCCGCGGCCCCGGCGCGGGACGGCCCGGCCTTTTTCCGGCAAGTCGCGGATATGCCCCACACAGGACTTGACGACAAATTCCGAACCAAGATAGCGATTGATGGTTCTCGCCTTGGCCGGCGACTCGACGATGACCAGTGACTTTGCCATTACTGCTTTCCTTCCCCCTCTTCCTTCAACTCAAGTGAATTTCGTGGATCCAGCCGTAGTTTTCACTGATCTCCCCTTGCTGGATACCAGTCAGCAGATCATAGAGTTCCTGCATCACCGGACCAACGCCGGCATCGGACCCCTTGCCGCCAGGCCGCCCGGGATTGATTGCATGCCAAGCGTCATCGAACCAGATCCGGGCGATCGGCGACAATACCGCCGCGGTGCCGCAGGCGCCCATTTCCAAGAAATCATCGAATTCGGCGCGCAGGTCGATGGGCCGCTCCGCGGTGACCATGCCGAGCCGGTCCGCGGCGAGCTGCATGATCGAACGGCGGGTAACGCTTGGCAAGACCGCCGCCGAAGCCGGGGTGACCAGGCTGCCGTCGCGCAGCACCGCAAGAATATTCGCCGAGCCCGCTTCATCGATGTAACGCTGTTCCGCGGCATCAAGATACAGCGCTTCATTGGCGCCCTGGCGCTGGGCGGACTGGGTGGCAAGCAGCCCCCCGGCATAATTGGCGCCGATCTTGAAACTGCCTGTGCCCCGGGGCGCGGCGCGGTCCATCTCCGAGACCGCAAGCGAAATCGGCGCCAGTTCCGCCTGCTTGTAGTAAGGCCCCACCGGGGAGACAAACACCCGAAACTCGAACTCTCTGGCGGGCCGCAGGCCGAGATTGTCGCCCACTCCGATCAGCATGGGCCGCACATACAGGCTGGCGCCGGAACCGAAAGGCGGAATCCACTCGCGGTTTGCCCGCGCCGCCGCCTCCACGCCGCGCAGGAACAACTCTTCGGGAACCGCCGGCATCAGCAGGCGGCCGGCGGCCTCACGCATGCGTTCGGCATTGAGCTCCGGGCGAAACAGCAGCACCCTGCCGTCCCGGGCGCACTGGGCCTTGAGACCCTCGAAGCACTGCTGGGCGTAATGCAGGGCCGGCGAACCCTCGTGCAATGGCATGATTTCGTCGGCGAGCAGTTCGCCTTCGCTCCATTCACCCCCGCGCCAGCGGGCGGAAAAACGCGCGTCGGTGCGGATGTACTCAAAGCCGAGTTCCGCCCAGTGCAACGACTTGCCGCCGATTTTTCCGTTCGTTTCCGCAACCATCAGGACATCGTTCCTGTTGTGAAAGCCACCTGCCGGTTTCCCGGCGGGTCTCCGCTGGGCTAGACTTCCGGGTTTTCCCGCAGGCGGAACCCGGCAAGACCCATGGAATTGATCGACATTGGCGCCAATCTCACCCACAAGTCTTTCGAGCATGATTTTCAGCAGGTTGTGGATGATGCCAGAAGCGCCGGGCTAAAGCACATCATTCTCACCGGAACCGACGCCGCAAGCAGCGAGGCGGCCGCGGGCCTTGCCGTCGCCGCAACCGGTTTTTTCAGCAGCACCGCGGGATTCCACCCCCATGTTGCCAGTAGCTTCGATGTCGACGCCCGCGCGGTCATTGCCACCTTGTGCGAGCGCGACGGGACTGTCGCCGTGGGAGAAACCGGCCTGGACTACAACCGCAATTACTCTCCCAGGGAGGACCAGTTGGCCTGCTTCGCGCAGCACCTGGAAATCGCCGCCGCGGTGGGCAAGCCGGTATTCCTGCACCAGCGCGACGCGCATGATGACTTTCTCGCCCTGCTCAGGGAGCATCGCGAGTATATTGCCGGCGGCGTGGTGCACTGCTTTACCGATACCCGGCGAGCCCTGGATGACTATCTCGACCTCGACATGCACATCGGCATTACCGGCTGGGTCTGCGATGAGCGCCGTGGCGTGGAATTGCAGGGCATCGTGCGCCACATCCCGTCGCAGCGATTGTTGCTGGAAACCGACGCGCCCTACCTGTTGCCGAGAACCCTCAGACCCAAACCCTCCGACAGGCGCAACGAGCCAAAATATCTTCCCGCGGTGCTCGCCGAGGTCGCCCGCTGTACCGGACGCGATGCGGCCGAGGTTGCAAGACAGACCACCGCCAACGCGACCCGCCTGTTCGGGCTGGAAGCGTGAATTCCCCCGTCATGCCGCGCGCAGCCGCGGCATCTCGTCGGGAGGCCACGATCCGGGATTCCGCGACTCCGTGCAGAATGGGGCTGCGGCACACCATTAATGGCTATGTCCTGGCCATATCCAGCAGGGCCACAATCTGCTCCGGCGAAAATGGCCAGTTCAACTCTGCCCCCGTTTGCGGGTCGCGCAGCACCGGAATGGTGAGTCCATAACGCGCCACAAGCTCATCGGACCCGCTGATGTCCACCGGAGTCACGCGACATTCCCGGGATGGCGAAAGTTCGGCGAGCATGGCTTCGGCGTATTCGCAGAGATGGCAGCCGGCGGTGGTGTAAAACAGCAACTCAGACATCGACCGAGGCTTCGCCAAGTTCCCGGATCAGGCCGGGGCCGCGGAAAATGAATCCGCTATAAATCTGCAGCAGATCGGCGCCGGCCGCAAGCATGGCCTTGCCGTCTTCGCCGTTCATGATGCCGCCAACGCCAATCAGGGGTATGCGGCCTCCGGTCTCGACCTTGATCGCCGCCACGGTCCGCCGGGCGAGCGAGCCCAGGGGGGCCCCGCTCAAGCCGCCGCTTTGCCGGGCAAGACGGACGGGCAGGGATTCCGACCGCTGGATGGTAGTATTGGTGGCAATCACGCCATCCACCTCCCAGGTCAGCAGTCTTGCGCAAATCGAACCGATTTCTTCCTCCGACAGGTCCGGCGCCAGCTTCAGCGCAAGCGGCAGGTATTTGCCGCTTTCCCCCTCGTATTCCGCCTGGGCCTGTTTCAGGGCTTCGAGCAGGCGATCGAGTCCATCGCCGAACTGCAAGTCGCGCAAACCGGGGGTATTGGGCGAGGAAACATTGATGGCGACATAGTCGGCAAGCTGCCGGCAGCTGCGAAAACCATCGAGATAGTCCGCAACGGCGTTTTCCTCCGGCGTATCCCGGTTCCTGCCGATATTGACGCCGAGAATGACATTGGCGCGGCGTCGGGCGGCCTTTGCCATGGCGTGGGCGATGCCCCGGTTATTGAATCCCATGCGGTTGACGATGCATCGCCTGCTGCGGCTGCGGAACAGTCGCGGACGGGGATTGCCTGGCTGGGGCCGCGGCGTCAGGGTGCCGATTTCCACGAAGGCGAAGCCCAGGGCCGCAAGCGCGTCGATATGATCGCCATTTTTGTCCAGACCCGCGGCAAGGCCGATGCGGTGCGGGAAATCCAGGCCCATGAGCCGCACCGGATCCGGGCCTGCCGGGGCCGCGAGCAGCCGCGACAGCCCGAGCCGGTGCAGGCCGTCGAGCGCTCCGAGGGCAATGCCGTGTGACGCCTCGGCGGGCAAGGCGAACAAGGGGCTGGCGATCAGCGAATACACAGGGCTCCCCGGAGTGGCCGGCAGCGCTCAGAAGCTGTAGCGGATGCTCGCCGTGACATGGCGCGGCAGCTCCGGCAGTACAATGACACTGCCATAAAGGTTGGGGAAATTGGCGCGGAAATAGCGCTCATCGGTGACATTCTTGAGATTCAGGTTGAATCGCCAGTCCAGGCTTTCATAGCCAACGCCGAAATTCACCAGGGTATAGCCCGGCAGACGCACGCTGCGGGAAAAGCCCGAGTGCGTCTGCGCCACATCGGCAATGCTGCCGTTCAGCGCCCAGCCATTGTCGAAATCCCAGGTGCCCAGCAGGGAGTATATCCGTTCCGGCATCCCCGCCCGCCGCGGGTCGCCGCTGATGACGTTTCCCCCGAGAGCGCCGCCGTACAGCCGCCAGGCTTCCACGTCGGGCAGGTCATCGCTGCCCAGGTAGCTGAAGCGCGAGCCCGCCTCCCGGGTGTTGAGGTTGATCACTTCCATGCGGGTATGGCCAAAGGTGAGCAACAGGTGGTTATTGACCACCCAGCGCGCTTCAAGCTCGATGCCTTCGGTGCGGCTCGCCTGATTGGTGACGATCGACTGCGCGGAAAAATCGGTGCGCTCCTGACGGTATGCCGCCGCGGCGAAATACAGGCGGCCGTCCACCAGCCGGCCCTTGACCCCGGCTTCCAGCAGCTTCGACTGGTCCACCGCCGAGCCATCGCCCACATTGCCGGTGGTGACTTCTGATCCCTGGCCGGCAATGACCGTGGACTGCCGGGACACCGTCACATAGGGCAGCATGCCGTTGGCAAGCTCCCGGCTCAGGCTGAGCGTCCAGGAAAGCGCGTCCACTTTGTCTTCCGCGGCGAGTTCGACGCAATCCCCCGGCGGCAGGCAGAAGTTGCTGGAACTGGGCAGCAGCAACATTTCCAGCGGCTGCCGGCTCGCCAGGGAGATACGGTCCTGCCGCAAACCCAGCAGGGCCGAAAAACCATTGTCGAAGCTGAAATCCGCCAGGGCGGCCAGACCGATATCGGTATAGTCGCCGATGTAATACTCGGTGTAATCGCCGCCAATGCGGGTGGAGAGCAGCCGCGGCTTCGCCAAACCCTGGCTGCGGGTGATGTCGTAACGATCAAAATACTCGTTGGAGTAATCGTTGCCGTGCTCGAATTCGGTATGCCGGATCGAAGGCGATAGTTGCAGCGCGGCGGTCATGGCGTCAAGACGCCAGTCCCGAGAGAAAACCAGCTTGTTTTCCACCACCCAGGCATCGTGGAACTGGGAAAAGCCGTAATTGTTTTCATTGAGCACATCATAGCTTTCATAAAACAACTGGTTGGTCCAATCCCAGCCGGAATCGCTCTCGCCGACCAGATCGAAGTACAGCGTGGTGACCGCGGTATCCAGGGTATCCTCCGGGTGGGTGAAATTCATGTTGCCTTTGATCTGGGCCACGCCGGGACTCTGCAGCGCCAGCAAGTCTGGAAAACAGCCGAACACGGGGCTCGGACCGATCCGGCAGGCGCCCCCTCCTTCCAGCCTTCCCGCCTGCCCCGGCGCAATGCCCGGCGTGAAGGGGTTGAGGTCGGTGAAGCCATCCCCGTCCACGTCGAATTCCTGATGCGACACATAGCCGTCCCCGTTGCGGTCGAGGTCCGGGGGAGAGCCGGTAACATAGCGGCCATGGTCGATCAGTTCCTGGCTCAGGCGATTCCAGCCGGAAATCTCGTTGCTGAGATAGTTGTGCCACATGCCTCCGAACCGGGCCCGCAGGCCGCCGGACAGATCGAGGTCCACCGAAGCCTGCAACAATTCCTGGCCGCGGTCGGTATTGTCGTAGTACGAACCGGAATCCTCGGCGAGCGCATACAGGTAGTAACCCAACCGCCCCGCGCCGATGCGCGCGGGGCCGCCGACTTCCGCCGACAGCGCCGCCTTGTCCCAGCTTCCGGTGGTGAAATTGGCGCCGCCCCGGGTGTCGGCGAACAGCGCCCCGGTTTCCTCGACCCGTGCCGATTTCGGATTGATGTTGAGATAACCGCCGATCTTGGACGGCCCGTAAATCGGCGAGGCGGGGCCGCGCACAATGTCGATACGGTCGGCGGCGGCGATGGGCGTGGGATAACTCGCCGGATTGTCGAGCCGGCGCATGCCGCGGAAGTAACTTTCCCCCGGCGTTCCCCGGATATCGAGCCCGCCGGCGGCGCCGAAAAAGGACTGGGTGAAGGTGCCCGGGGAGAGCGCGATCAATTCGTCGATGTCCTGCAAATCGAAGCGCTCCAGCAGCGCCGCCGAAATCGTGGACGCCGAACGCGGCGTTTCCAGCAATGACTTGTCAAAGCCGAAGACCGATTCCACATAGCCCCCGGGCAGGCTGTCAAGATCCCCGGTAACGACGATTTCCTCGACCCGCTCCTGACCCGCCGCTCCGCCCGAACAAAGCAAGAGCGTGCAAAGAGCACACATTCTCCAAACCACAGGACTCTCCCCGGAGTTCAACAACCAATCTCGAACTGGCGCTTGGGGAAGCTCTGATCAAGGCAGATAGTCCGCTAGACATCCATAGCAAAACCATTACAATCGCCCACTTCGCGCCCGCAACCGAGACCCTGGTCAATGAGCCAACATAGCACGATCACGGAACTGAAAAACTGGTTGTCGATGCAAATCATCGGACAGGAACGGCTGATCGACCGGTTGCTGATTGCCTTGCTCGCCGATGGCCACCTGCTCGTGGAAGGCGCGCCGGGGCTCGCCAAGACCAAGGCGATCAAGGATCTTTCCCGGGGCATTGAAGGCGACTTCCACCGCATCCAGTTTACCCCGGATCTGTTGCCCAGCGATATCACCGGCACCGAGGTTTTCCGGCCCGAAGACGGTTCCTTCCGTTTCCAGCAGGGTCCGATTTTTCATAATCTCGTGCTTGCCGACGAAATCAACCGCGCCCCCGCCAAGGTGCAGTCGGCGCTGCTCGAAGCCATGGGCGAGCACCAGGTCAGCGTGGGTCGCGAATCCTTTACCCTGCCGCCCCTGTTTCTGGTCATGGCGACCCAGAACCCCATCGAACAGGAAGGCACCTATCCCTTGCCGGAAGCGCAGCTTGACCGCTTTCTCATGCATGTCACCATTACCTACCCCGCCATCGAGGCCGAGCGCGACATTCTCCATCTGGTGCGGGACGAAGCCGCCAACAAGCTGCCCCAGCCGCCCAGCCAGGTGCCCCAGGACAAGGTTTTCGCCGCCCGCCAGGAAGTGCTCGAAATGCACATGGCGCCGGAAGTCGAGGAATACATCATCCAGCTTATCATGGCGACCCGGAATCCCCTGGTGTACGGCCAGGATCTGGAAGGCTGGCTCGAATACGGCGCCAGCCCCAGGGGCACGATCTCCCTGGACCGCTGCGCCCGGGCCCACGCCTGGATTCAGGGCAAGGATTTCGTCAGCCCCGACGACGTGCAGGAAATCCTGTTCGACGTGCTCCGCCACCGCATCCTGCTCAGTTTTGAGGCCGAAGCCAGCGGCGTCACGCCGGACAAGGTGCTGGAAACGATTCGCGAACGCGTGCCCTCCGCCTGAATGGCCTTGCCGGCATGAGTTCCAGGCACCGCATCGACCCGGAACACGCGCGCTACCAGGCCACCGGCGCGGCGGTCACCCTGCAGCAGTTGCTGATGCAACGCTATGCCGCGAAGACCCTCGAATACCTTGCCCATAGCCGATCCATTGCCGGCATCAGCGGCCTGCATCTATCCAGGATGCGCGGTCGCGGCATCGATTTCGAGGAATTCCGCCCCTATCAGCCAGGCGACGACATCCGCCTGATCGACTGGCGGGTGACCGCCCGCACCAGCCGACCCTTCACCAAGGTTTTCCGCGAAGAGCGCGAGCGACCGGTCATCATCGCCGTGGATCAGACCCACAACATGTATTTCGGCAGCCGGGTGGCGTTCAAGTCGGTCATCGCCGCCCAGGCCGCCGCGGTATTCTGCTGGCTCGCCATCGACAACGGCGACCGGGTGGGCGGACTGGTTTTTTCCGACCGCGAAGCGCGTCTTGTGCGGCCCAAGCGCAGCCGGCGCTCGGCGCTGCATCTGCTCAACCAGGTGTATGAATTCAACCAGGCGCTTGGCGGTGTCACCCGCGGCGATTCCGAAGAAGGCGAGAGCACCGGCCTTTCCAGCGCCCTCGGCCAGATTCGCAAGATTCTTCGCCCCGGCAGCACCTTGTATGTGATTTCGGATTTTGTCACCCTCGATGAGCGGGCGGTAAATTTTCTCAATCAGCTCAGCCAGCACAACAACGTGGTATGTTGCCTGGTGTACGACGCATTGGAAGAATCCCTGCCCACGCCGGGGCTGTACAGTATTACCGACGGTCGACGCAAGGGCGCGCTGAACACTTTCAACCGGCGCGCGAGGATTCGCTACCGGGAACAGTTCGCCGAACGAATGCGGCTGATCGAGTCCGAACTCGACCGCCTTCAGGTGGCGCTGTTGAAAATTCGCACCAGTGATCTCGTGGTGGAGCAGATACGCCAGTGGATAGCGCAGAACTCCTAGCCCAGCTTGCGGATATTCATTTGCCCGAGCCCGTGGGATTCTGGCCGCCGGCGGCGGGCTGGTGGCTGCTCGCCCTGGTGCTTGCGCTCGGCCTCTGGTTTGGCGGGCGGTGGGCCTGGACGGTCTGGCGCCGGCGCCGGTTCTGCGGCCAGGCCCTGCTGGAACTCGAACGCATTCTGGACGCCTTCGCCGCGGCGGAAAGCGAAAACCGGGACGCGGCCCGGTTGCGTTACGTCAATGCCTTCAACTCGGTCCTGCGGCGCGTGGCCCTGACGCATTTTCCCCAGACCCGCGTGGCCGGCCTCGGCGGCGAAAACTGGGTGCGCTTTCTCCGGGAGCACGGCAACTGTGAAAGTCTCGACCGGGACCTCGCCGCGGCATTGAGTCACGGCCGATTCCGGCCTACCATCTCCGTGGAGGCGGACAAGCTCCACGAATTCGGTCGGGAATGGATTCGCTCCACCTATCTGCGCCCCCGCCGCCGCCCGCAACCGGATCAGACCGCAGGCGGTCTGAAGGTATCAGTTTCCGATGCTTGAGTTCACCTGGCCCTGGGCGTTTCTGCTCCTGCCCCTGCCCCTGCTGGTGTATCGGCTGGCGGCCCGCGCCCCGCGTCAGGACGCCGCTCTTTACGTGCCTTTTTTCAGCGCCCTCACCCGGCTCCAGTCCGACCATGAAAACCTGACTTCCGGGCGCATTCTCAACCTGATCTGCTGTGTGCTCATCTGGCTGCTCGTGGTGCTTGCGGCGAGCCGGCCGCAATGGCTGGGAGAACCCGTGCAATTGCCATCCACCGGTCGCGACCTGATGCTTGCGGTGGATATCTCCGGCAGCATGGAAGCCCAGGACATGATCGTCGGCAACCGCCAGACTTCGCGCATCGACGTGGTGAAGGCGGTGGTGGGCGATTTTGTCGAACGCCGGGAAGGCGACCGGCTCGGCCTGATCCTGTTCGCCGCCCACGCTTATATCCAGGCGCCGCTGACCTTCGACCGCAAGGTGGTGGGAGAACTGCTCGAAGAGGCCGATATCGGCATCATCGAGGAATCGGCCACCGCCATCGGCGACGCCATCGGCCTTTCGGTCATCCATTTGCGCAGCCGACCGGAAAACAGCCGGGTGCTCGTTCTGCTCACCGACGGTGTCAACAATGCCGGCGAAGTTTCGCCGGAGCAGGCGGGCCAACTCGCCCGCACCGAAAACATCAGGATCTACACCATCGGCATCGGCGCCGACCAGATCACCCAGCGCACCTTTTTCGGCGCGCGCACCATCAATCCTTCCGCCGAACTCGACGAGGCCGTGCTGACCCGTATCGCCGAAGCCACTGGCGGGCGCTATTTCCGCGCCCGGGACGTATCCGATCTGGTGGGCATCTACGAGGAACTCGACCGGCTCGAAGCCATTGAGCAGGACGAGCAAACCTACCGCCCCACCCGGGTGCTGTTCCACTGGCCCCTGGGCGGGGCCTTGCTGATCAGCTTCCTGCTGGCGCTGGTATCGATTCCCTGGCTGTCGCTGTCGGGCCGGGCGGTATTGAGCGACCCGGAAGAACTGCCCGCGGGAGCCCGGGAAGCATAGGAGCCCCATGGAATTTTCCACCGCCATCTTCAACGAGTTTCATTTCCTGCGCCCCTGGTGGCTGCTGGCGCTGCTGCCCGCGATGGTTTTCGTATTCGCCCTGTGGCGCATGAACAGCTCCCTCAGCGCTTGGGACAAGGCCATCGACAAGAACCTGCTGCCCTACCTGCTGGACCGTTCGCGCAATGCCTCCCAGCGCACTCCCCTGTTGCTGCTGCTCTGCGTTTGGCTATTGTCCACCTTTGCCCTGGCCGGTCCCGTCTGGGAAAAATTGCCCCAGCCCGTGCAGCAGCGCGAGGACGCCATGGTCATCGTCATGGACCTGTCGCTGTCGATGTTCGCCCAGGATCATGTACCGTCGCGACTCGATCTGGCCAAGCGCAAGCTGCGTGATGTTCTGGCATTGCGCGACGAAGGCCAGACCGGCCTGGTGGTCTACGCAGGCGACGCCCACGCGGTCATGCCGCTCACCGACGATGTGGTCACCATCGAGGCCCTGGTGCCTTCCCTGAACCCCAACATCATGCCCTTGTTCGGCAGCAATCCCATGGCGGCCATCGAGATGGCCATGGGACTGCTCAACAATGTGGAAGCATCCGAAGGCAAGATTCTGCTCATGACCGACGGCATCAGCGGCTTTGACCAGGAACTGCTGATTACCCGGCAACTCGAGGAAACGCCCTACGAATTGCTGATCATGGGAATCGGCACCGAACAGGGGGCGCCCATCCGCACCAGCGACGGCAATTTCCTTACCGACCGGCAGGGCGCCATGGTGGTGCCCACTCTCAACCGCAGCGTACTGCAATCCCTGGCGAACCGGGTTGGCGGACGCTACCACGATATCCAGCTTTCCGACTCGGATCTGGCCTATCTGCTCACCGACCTCAATCTGCTCGACGATCCGCGGTTGAGCGATGTGGAGGAAGAATTCGACGTCTGGTACGAAACCGGCCCCTGGCTGCTCTTGCTGATCGCACCCATCACCGCGCTCGGTTTCCGCCGGGGCTGGCTGTTCGGTTGGCTGCTTGCGGCCGGCGTCCTGACCCTTCTGCCGGCGCCGGAAGCCAGCGCGGCGGAATGGGCCGGGTTGTGGCGAACCCCCGACCAGCGCGGCGCCAGAGCCTACGCCGGGGAAGACCATTCCCTGGCCGCCAGCCTGTTTGAATCTCCCGGCTGGCAGGGCGCAGCCAACTATCGCGCGGAAAACTACGACGCCGCCATCGCCGCCTACAGCGCCCTCAACACCTCCGATGGGCATTATAATCGGGGCAATGCCCTGGCCCTGACCGGCAATTACGCCGAGGCCATCGCCGCCTACGACATTACCCTGGGCATGGACCCGGAACACGAGGATGCCATTTTCAACAGGGAAATCGTTGAGCAACTGCTCGAGGAACAGCAGTCGGAAGACGGCGAAAGCACCGACGGCGACAACGAAAGCGAGCAATCGGAGCAAAATTCCGATCAGCAGTCGGAGCAGCAGGAACAAAGCGAGCAGCAGGACCAGCAAAGCCAGGAAGGCGACCAGAACCAGCAGCAGGACCAGCAACAGAACCAGACGCCGGAAGACCAGGAAAATTCCGAATCGAACAGCGAGCAGAATACGCCAAGCCAGAACAGCAACGAGGAATTCGAGGAGCAGCAGTCACTCGAACAATGGCTGCGCCGGATAGAAGACGATCCCGGCGAGTTGCTCCAGCGCAAGTTCCGCTACCAGTACCGGCAGCGGCAATTGAACGGCACGGCCAACAGTCTGCAGGACGGAGGCCAGATATGGTAAGGCGGGCAATCTGCGGGATACTGCTTGCGGCGTTCGCCCTGCCGCTGCTCGCCCAGGAGATCGAGACCAGCGTTGACCGCACGGAACTCGCCCGGGGCGAAACCCTGACCTACACCATTCGTGTCTTCGACCGGCGCCAGGGCATGCAACTCGATCTGACGCCGCTCACCGAGGATTTCGACGTCCTCGGCACCCGCACTTCGAGCCAGATTCGCAGCGTCAACGGCAGCGTGGAATCCTGGACCGACTACATCGTTACCCTGTTTCCGCTCACCGAGGGAAATCTCACGATTCCCGCCATCCAGGTCAACGAAGCCCTGACCGATCCCGTCGAAGTGCTCGTGCGCAATGAAGGCCCCCGCTCCAACCAGGGCAATGAGGAGCTTTTTCTGGAACTCGAGGCCAGCAAGGAATCGATCTATGTGCAGGAACAACTGCTGTTCGCCGTACGCCTGTACTACACCATCAACGGCATCCGCAATCCCCAGTTCACCGAGCTGGAAATTCCGGATACCGTAATCCAGTTGATCGGCTCGCCCAACCAGTACGAAAAACTCATAGACGGCGTCCGCTATGGCGTCTATGAAAAGCGCTATGTGATTTTCCCCCAGCGCAGCGGCTCCCTGGAGATTCCGGATATCCTGTTTCGCGGCGAGGTCACCGATGGGTCGAGCAATTTCGTCTTTCGCAATCTCAACACCCGACGCGTGACCGCATTCACCGAAGGCATGAGCATTGCCGTCCTCGAACGCCCGGAGATTGCCCGGGACAGCGATTACTGGCTGCCCCTGCGCGAGTTGAACCTGGAAGAAAGCTGGGAAGGCCCCATTGATGACCTGCGCATCGGCGATACCCTGACCCGCACCATCACCCTGGAAGCCCAGGGCTTGGACGGCGCTGTGCTGCCGCCGCTGGCGGAAATCACCCTGGACGGCGCCAATGTGTATCCGGAGCCTTCCGAGATCGAGCGCATGTTCGTCGATGGCAGTATCGTGGGCACCCGCATCGAGCGCAGTTCCATCATCGCCACCGAAGCCGGCGCCCTGGAAATCCCGGAAGTCGTCATTCCCTGGTGGAATGTGGAAGCCGACCGGCAGGAGTTCGCCACCATCCCCGCCACGATGCTGGCCATCAATACCTTGGCCGGCGCCACGCCAGCCGAACAGACCGTTGCCGGCAGCGGCGATGACCTGGCGGAACTGCTCGCCGCGGCCCCGGCGGTGGATCAGGAAATGATCGACGCCCAGACCGCCGCGGAAACCATCGAAATCAGCGAAAATTGGCTCGACTGGCTGCTCGGCGTCGTCATCGCCGGCATTGCCGCGGCGCTGTATCTGGCGCTGCTGCGACCGCACCACGGGGCCATTGCCGAACATCTGCGCCAGCGCCGGCAACAGGTTCAGGCCCATTACGCCCCGGAGAACAACGAAGGCGTGGCCTACCGCAGCCTGCGCAGGGCCCTGAACCGCGGTGAATTGCCACAAATCCGCCGCAGTCTGATGCGCTGGGCCGACCACCACATCGATTCCCGCCGTATCGCCAATATGGAGGACATCCTGAACCAGCGCGAGGCATCGGAATTGCACGATTTCGTCAACCAGGTCCAGGCCGCCCTGTTCAACACTTCCGCGGCGGAAACAACCGGGCCTGCCATCAGCGCCCGGGAATTCGCCCGCATCACGGCCAGGATGCGCAAGCGGAAACAGCAACGAATCCGCAGGCAACGCAAGGCCGCCCGCTACGCCCTCAGCCCGCTGTACCGCATCTGAATACAGTGGGTGTCATCCGGCACCGGCTTATATTTCGTTTCTTCGGGCAAACTCATTGATGTGTTCGGCTGCGCGGAAAGCGAGCGCCATGATGGTCATGGTGGGTTGGCCGCGGCTTGAGGTCACCATGGAACTGCCGTCGCAGAGGAACAGGTTGGGCACATCATGGGTGCGATGGTAACGGTCGATGACCGAAGTGGCGGGATCGTCGCCCATGCGGCAGGTTCCCAGCATGTGGGAGCTGCCTTCCTGGCCGGTCTCGGGATAGCTTGCGTGAATCTCGACCGCCCCCGCGGCTTCCATCAGTTCCACCGAACGATCCATGAAATAGCGCATGGTGGCGAGGTCGTCGGGATGGTCCATATAGGTGCAGCGCAGCGCCGGGCGGCCCCAGCGGTCGCGGAGCTCGGGGTCGAGGGTAATGTTGTTCGAGTCCAGCGGCAGGGAGGTGGTATGGCCGTCAAAAGCTGCGGAATGGGTAAACTCCTGCCGTAATCTGGCCTTGAATTCGCTGCCCCAGGTGGGGCCATCGAACATGCTCGTGGCGATGGCGGACTCCATGGGCGTGCCACTGCGCACCGGATGCCGCCCGTCTATGCCGCCGCCGCCGTAAAAACCCAGGTTCGGGTCGAGTTCGTACCAGTCGTGCACCACCCGGGTCGCCGGAATTCCCTTGTGGGCATTGACGGGTTCGGGGAACAACCCGGACACTTCGCTATAGCCGTTGAACATGAGATTGCGACCGACAAAGCCGCTGCTGTTGGCCAGGCCATCGGGAAAGCGGGCGGAGTCGGACAACAACAGCAGACGAGGCGTTTCCGCGCCATTGGCGCAGATCACCACGGCCCGGGCGCGCTGGGATTGTTCATTGTCCCCGGCGTCAAAATAGCTCACTTCGCTGGCGCGTCCGTTCTCGTCGGTTTCCACCCGGGAGACGGTGCAATGGGTGCGCAATTCGTAGTTGCCCGTAGCCAGGGCAGCGGGAATCATGGTGATCATGGTGGAGGACTTGGCGTTCACCTCACAGCCGAAGCCGAGACAGAATCCACAATGCACGCAGGGAGGCCGGCCATTATGGGGCCGGGAAAGAATGGCCACCGGCGCGGGATAGGCGGTGTAGCCCAGGGCCCGCGCGCCGCGTTCAAGCAAGACATCGGAGCCTTTCACGGCCATGGGCGGACAGGGATAGTCCCGCGACCGCGGCGGGTCCCAGGGGCCCTGGAGGCCCGAAACCCCCACTTCCCAATCGACCCGGGTGTAGTATGGCTCCAGGTTTTCGTAGCGAATGGGCCAATCTGCGAAATTGGTGCCCGGAATCGTCCCGCGAACGCTGGCCTCCATGAAGTCGATGGGACGCAGTCGCCAGAAGTTGCCGGAAAAATGCAGGCTGCTGCCGCCGACATTATGGGCGTAGTTGCATACCCGGTCGCGCGGGGTCGCGGTTTCGCCTGCCGTCTTGCGGAAAGTCTGGGGTCGGCCCCTGCGGTGATTCCAGGTCAGATCGTTGTTAAAAAAAGTGCCCCATTCATCGTGGCGGAAATCCGCCGCCTGGAGATGCGGCCCCTGTTCCAGCTGCACTACCGAGTGCCCGGCCTCGGCAAGCTCCCTGGCGATGATTCCGCCGGCGGCGCCTGAGCCGACGACGACAAAATCGACTTCTTCCCGGGTCTGGAATGTGGCCCCGGCCATGATTATCGCCCTCCCTGATTCATGTAATCCTCGTCGTAATAGCCGAATGGCGGTTGCCAGACGGAGCGGTTCTCAAAGCCAAGCAGGTCCCAGCCCGCCAGGTCGCGATTGCCGCCGTACTCCGGCAGGGCGAACATGCCGGCCACGGTGAGGAAGCGGATCGTGGCGAAGAATTCGCTGTCCTCGATTTCGCGCAGCAACTCGTCCTGTTGTCCGCTTTCCAACAGCGAGAAGCGGTCCACCGGAAAGCGCCCCGCCACAAGTTGCTGCAATTGCCCCAACCCTTCGCGCAGCAACTCAAGCTCGCGCTCGCGCTGGTCGGCAAGCACCGTATCCATGAAATGCACCACGCCGGCCTCCCGAGCGCCCGGGGTATCGTCGGGGGGGATGATGCGGTCGGCAATGGCCGCGAACTCTTCGGCTTCTTCACCGCCCAGCAATTGCAGGGCGGCGCCGTCGAGTTCGTTCCGCGCCGCGCGGGAACAGGCGGCGAGGATTGCCGGCAGGCTGAGCGCAATAGCGGAACGAGGCAGGGCCGAAAGGGTATTTTTCAGCAGGTCGCGGCGGCTAAGCGGGTGCGGTTCCATTTGGCGGGGCCACCAAAGCCGGCAAGCCAGCTTCGGTCAAGGCGATTTGAATTAGCCGCAGACTATAACACAACAGGCCGGGATCTGGCGCCTGAAGCAGTGATCAGACAGCAATGCGATACGCATACCAGGCAATGCTGGCGGCCAGCGCAATCAGCCCGCTGGACATTCCGAGCAGGCCCGTGAGAAGCCAGACTTTCATGGACTCGATTCGGGGACGATGGTTCTGGCGATGGCTTCGGCCTGGGCTTGGGTCATGCCGGCTCGTTTCATGTCCAATGTGCTGTCGAGTATAGCTTGGGCTTGCATGGCATCTCCAGTTTTGTCCTGAAATTGGCAATAAAAACGCTCCGGGTTTTGCCCACGATCTTCACTGTTACAGCATAGAACAAGGGTTGGGGAAATGCGTAGTTTTTGGGAAAAATAATTTGCGGCTGAGCGCAGCAACTCCCGCCCCAGCTTTGCCTCAAGGTAGCGGATGATCTCCATTTTGGTCGAGTTACCGGCCGCGCGCAGTCGCGGAATCTCATGAACCCGGCACTGCCATTCGACGGGAGATTCCGCGACTGCGCGCGGAATGACGGGAAAGGGGGGCGGCATAAGGATGGGAATCGCTGCGCACAATAGCCTCGGCTACATTGCCCCACCCCCAATTGGACACCCATCCTACCAGATCGGGAAGCCCCGAAATTGCGGGTTCAAAAGGATTTCGCTCCGGAAATGGTCCCGTTGCCCCGGGACGCCCAGGCGCACCAAATCGCGGGCAGGGGCCATTCCGCCCGTTCGAGCGTGAATTCCGGGTAGGTTAGTGCCTACGCCGCCTTCTTCATATGGCGCCTCTCCCACGCCTCCACCCGCTCCAGTCCATGGAACAGTACAATCGCCCGCTTCTGAATCTCCAGCGTCAACACCCGCCACTGCGCCGTGTCCAGACCCAACTCCGACAACGCCGCCGGCGCATCCGGTGCAATCATTCCTCTCTTCTCCGGCCGCGCCAGCCGCCCGGTCCAGTCCACCAATTCCAGGTAATCCTCCAGCGCGAACGGCAACTCGGCCTTGGGCTTGCTCCCCACCGCTTCCGCCAAGGCGATCTTGCGGAGTTCTCCCCCGGGACGAAACGGCATCAGCTTCGGGGCCGGTAAGGGCGCTTCCCCTTTCGTATCGCACGCACGGTCCCCCTTCGCCGCTTCCGCCCGTTCCCACAGCCGCGCCCGCACCGAAGTGAAATCCGAATCCGCCAGCGTCCCGCACAGCCCCGCCCGCACCGGGTTCAAGTCCACATAGGCCATGCAGGACAACAGCGCCGCATCATCCGCCAGCGCCTGGCTCTTGAAACGCCCTTCCCAAAACCGCCCCTTGCAGCCATCCTCCGCATTCGCCCGGCGGGCCAGGTATTCGTTCAGGCAGCGCATGTACCAGCTCAGGTCGCACAGCCGTTCCCGCCAGCGCGCCGCCAGCACGTCCAACTGCCCATGCGCCGCCCCGTCCAGCCCGCCCCGGAGATACGCCCGCGCCAGCGGATCGCCGGAAAACAACCGCAGCCAGCGCCGGATGACCTCGTCCCGGTTCCAGGACCGGCCCTGCTCGATATCCAGATACAGCACCACATGGTAGTGGTTGCTCATCACCGCGTAGGCGGCGATGCGGATCGCGAAGATTTCCTCCAGCGTCTTCATCCGCGCTAGGAGCCAGGATTTGCGGTGGTCGAAGTTTTTGCCGGTGTAGTCGTCTTCGCCGCAGAGCCAGGCGCGGCGCACGCAGCGGGCGACGCAGTGGTAGTGGCGGGTGCGTTCTGGCTGGACGATTTGTGAACGTGGCTGGGTCATGGGGCTTCCGCCGACCGCGGGTTCCGGTGGGGAAGGTATAGGTCAGGATGGTTCGGAATGCCAAGTTTTTGGGGAAATTCTGGGAGGCACTGAAATCGGGAGGGGAGGCAGAGACTGGGGCGGCTGAATGTGAGCCTTGAAGGTTGGATGGGTGTCCCGTTTCGTTCTCGCGTTTCGTTCTTCCGATGGGTGTCCTGTTTCGGTTACGTTTCGTTCTTCCGATGGGTGTCCTGTTTCGGTTATGGCCAAACCTGTCTTTTCAAGCAACGAGGTGAGAGACTCGACCAAATTCCGGGCAGCGGCAAGCTCCCGGCGGACCATGTCCCCCGAACCTGTGACTGCGCCAACATGGGCAATCCCCTCCTCTTCCTGTTCTTGATGCTTCCAGCTACCCTCACTGTCTCTATCCATGGACTCGTCTGAATACTGATCAAGTTGCGGGCATATACGCCACGCAACGCGACCTTGGCTATGTGTCTGACCGGAGATACTGCGAAAGGTGCGAAGAGTAACGCGGGGAACCGTCCCTGTTCGTCCCCAAAATTGGGTATTTTCTCCTGATCTTGAGTCAGCGCAGGATAAAACTCACCGGGCCGTCGTTTTCCAGGGAAATTTGCATGTTGGCGGCGAAAACGCCGCTTTTGGTGGCGGGGTGCCGGGCCGTGGCGGTTGCCACCATTCTTGCGAACAGCGGCTCGGCCTCGGTGGGCGGCATGGCGCTGGAGAAGCCTGGGCGCAGGCCCTTGCCGGTGCTGGCGGCGAGGGTGAACTGGGACACCAGCAGCAACTCGCCGTATACCGCCCCCAGGTCGAGATTCATCTTGCCTTCAGAGTCGGCGAAAACGCGGTAGCGCAGCAGCCGGTCCACAATGCGGGACATTTCCGCATCGCCGTCCTCCCGCTCAAGGCCCACCAGGGCCAGCAGGCCCCTGCCGATTTCCGCATGGATGGCGTCGCCGATGGCGACCCGCGCCCAGTTTACGCGCTGGATGAGGACAATCATTGCGGCAGGAGCAGACGGGGCAGGCTCAGCTTACCGGCGAAAGATCGCGGCCGATTTCGTCGGTGGCCTTGACGAGGCAGTCGGTAAGCGCCGGTTCGGTGGCGAAATGTCCCGCTTCGCGCACGATGCAAAGCTCCGAGCCCGGCCAGCGGTGGTGCAGTTCGGTGGCGTTGTCCAGTGGGCAGACCATATCGTAGCGGCCGTGAATGATCTGGCCGGGGATGTCCGCCAGGGTTTCCATGTTGTTGAGAATCCGGTTTTCCTTGATGAAACAATCATTGACGAAATAATGCGCCTCGACCCGCGCCAGCGCCAGGGCCCGGTGGGGCGAAGTGAACTGGGACAGGCCAGCCGGGTCGTGGCGCAGGGTGGCGCAGCTTGCCTCCCAGGTGGCCCAGGCCTTGGCGGCGGCCATTCGCGCCAGTTCATCGGGGCCGGTGAGGCGCTCGTAATAGGCGTCCAGCAGGCGATGGCGTTCGCTCGCGGGGATGGGTTTGAGAAAATCATTCCAGCCATCGGGGAAAATGCGATTGGCGCCTTCCCGGAACAGCCAGTCCATATCGCGCCGGCGACACAGGAAAATGCCCCGCAGCACCATGGCGGTGACGCGGCCGGGGTGGGTCTGGGCGTAGAGCAGGCTCAGGGTGGCGCCCCATGAGCCGCCGAACAGCACCCATTGTTCGATGCCCAGGTGTTCGCGGATTTTTTCCATGTCGGCGATCAGGTCAGCGGTGGTGTTCTCGCGCAATTCGCCATGTGGCTTGGAGCGCCCGCAGCCGCGCTGGTCGAAAGTGATGATGCGAAACAGCTCCGGATCGAAGAAGCGGCGGGAATTGCGGTCGCAGGCGGCGCCCGGGCCGCCGTGGACAAAGGCCACCGGAATGCCGCCCGGGTTGCCTGCTTCATCAAGATAGATCTCGTGCAGATCGCAGACCTGGAGTTTGTGGCGCTGGTAAGGCTTGATTTCGGGGAACAGGGTTTGCACGGGCGGGTCTCTTGCAAAGGCTCGGGCAATGTTAGGTCAATTCGGGCCGGAATCGCCAGTAATCGGGAAAAATGGGGCAATTCGTTCCGCGTGGAGCGAAGCCCCCCAACTGTCATTCCGCGCGGAGCGAAGCGGAGTCGCGGAATCTCCTGAAATGGCCACCCAATGAGATTCTGCGACTCCGCGCAGAATGACAGAACAAACTTGTGACATGACAGGATAAGGGCAGCAGTTGCCGCATCAACTGGATGGGCGCGGCTCAAGCACCGCGATATTGCGGTGGCCGGCGTCCTTGAGATGGGCGGCGTGGAGGCGGCTGATCATTCCCCGTTCGCAGTAGAGCAGATAGCGCGAATCGGCTTCAAGCCGGGGAAACTCGCCGGCCAGGCGGTAAAAGGGGATGCGCAACAGCGGCGTCCCGGCGGATGCCATCGCCCCCGCGGCAAAACCACGTTCGGATTCATGACGGATATCGATCACGGTATCGCCGGGCTCGGGCCGCGCCAGTATGGCTACTTCCTGCAGGCTGTCGCCTTCGTCCGCGAAGACTTCGGTAATCCGCTGTATCGAGGCATTGGCGACGGCGGCGTCAAGCACTGTCTGGTCGAACTTCGCTTCTTCGCGCTCGACTCGTTCCGGGCGCGCCTTGGTCGTGGGCTTGTCGGAAATCACCGCGCAGTACTCGGGAATCCGGCGCGAAAATTCCTCGGTGCCGATTTCCCGGGCGAGATTGATGATCCGCTGCTTGTCGGTGGTTGCCAGCGGGCGGATGACGAGGCGCCCGGCAACGCTGTCGATGACGGCGAGATTGGTCAGGGTCTGGCTCGAAACCTGGGCCACGCTTTCTCCGGTGACCAGCGCCTCCGCGCCGACTTCGGCGGCGATGCGACCGGCGGCCCGCAGCATCATCCGCTTCAGCACCACGCCCATTTGCGGATTGTCGACTTTTTCGAGGATTTCCCGAACCACGTCCGCAAACGGCACCGTGACGAATTTCACCCGGTGCGAGCTGTGGTACTTCAGCCAGAGATACAACGCGAGTTCCCGCACCGCAAGCCGGTGGGTGTCCCCGCCAAGATTCGCAAGCCGGTGGGTGTCCCCGCCAAGATTCGCCCCGCCAAGATTCGAGTGGGTGTCCCCGCCAAGATTGAAAAAGCAGTAATGCGTCCGCAGGCCCCGGCGCATGGCGAGATAACTCGAAACCGCCGAATCGAACCCCCCGGAAATCAGCGACAGCACGGCGCCCTGCCCGCCGAGGGGAAATCCGCCAAGTCCGGCATGGCGGTTGAGTACCAGATGCAATTCCTCATGCCGGATTTCCAGCGACACGAGCACCTCGGGATTGCCGAGATCGACTCCCGCGGCCGCCGTATCCCGCTTGAGTCCGGCGCCGACAAAGGCCTCCACATCCACCGAGCGAAAGGCATGGCGGCCGCTGCGTTTGCAGCGCACCGCGAAGGTCCTGCCCTCAAGCGCTTCTCCATACTGCTCCAGGGCGATGGCCAATATCCCGTCGAAATCGGGCAGGGGATACTTCTTCGCCTCCAGAATCACCGAAATACCCGGGATCAGCCGCAGCTTTTCCAGCACTTCCGGGCCGGCGGTGGCGGATTCGAGCTCGACTTCGATCAGATCCCACTCGCCGCTGACCCGCAACTGCCCGGCCCATGGCTGCAACACCGCCTTGATGTTCCCGCGCAGCAGGCGTACAAGCCGGCGGCGCACGCCGCGGCTCTTGATGGTGATTTCGGGAAACAATTTGACCAGAAACAGCATGGCGGCTATATACTCATCGCGCGGCACCGGGACAGTGCGCCGCGCCGAAAGCGGGCAAAGCCGCCAAACTGGAGTAGGCGATGCACTGAAATGGTGCTATTATTCCGCGAAACGCACTTTTTTAGTGCAATTCTTTCGTATTGTGTGGGCATTTTGTACCCGATTCAGGCAATTCCATTCGCTCCGAAGCCATGGCATACATCTTGCTCACAAACAGGCAGCCCAGTCCCTGACGCCCACATGATAACCGAAGGGCCCGGAATCTGGCGGCACAGCAATCCATAACCCAGGAGACAGTTGGAAAATGAAATCGAAACTCGAATACATCTGGCTGGACGGCTACATGCCGACCCAGAACCTGCGCAGCAAGACAATGATCAGGGAAGACTTCGACGGGACGCTGGAAAGCTGCCCACAGTGGTCATTCGACGGCAGCTCGACACTGCAGGCCAGCGGCGATGATTCGGATTGCCTGCTGCAACCGGTCGCGATTTACGAAGACCCGGACCGGGCCAATGGCTTTCTCGTCATGTGCGAAGTGCTCAACGCCGACGAAAGCTCACACCGCTCCAACGGCCGCTCCACCATCGACGATGACGACGACGATTTCTGGTTCGGCTTCGAACAGGAATACTTTCTGTGGGACCCGTCCACCAATGCCCCACTCGGCTTCCCCGCCGGCGGCTATCCCGGACCCCAGGGCCTGTACTACTGCTCCGTGGGCGCATTGAACTGCCACGGCCGGGAAATCGTCGACGAGCATCTTGACCTGTCCCTGGCGGCCGGCATCAATGTGGAGGGCATCAATGCCGAGGTCGCCGCCGGGCAATGGGAGTTCCAGGTCTTCTCCAAGGGCGCCAAGCGCGCCGGCGACGAAACCTGGATTTGCCGCTATCTGCTGGAGCGCACCGCCGAGCGGCACGGCGTTTCCATCAACTGGGAACCCAAGCCACTGGGCAAGGAACTCGACTGGAACGGCTCCGGCATGCACGCCAACTTTTCCAACAGCGTCATGCGCGACGCCGGCGACGAGGAGATTTTCACCAAAATCTGCGACAGCTTTGGCCGCAATATCGACCGGCACATCTCGGTGTACGGCGCCGGCAACGATCAACGCCTGACGGGGCTTCACGAAACCCAGGCCATCGACGTGTTCTCCTACGGCATTTCCGACCGGGGCGCATCGATCCGGATTCCCGTGGCCACGGTCCAGGCCGGCTGGAAGGGGCGGCTGGAAGACCGCCGCACCGCGTCCAATGCCGACCCGTACAAGGTTGCCGCGGCGATCATCCGGTCCACCAAGGAAGCGCTGGCGGAATAAGCCCTGCGACAGGCCCGGCCGACATGGTCGGGCCTGTCCGGCTCATCGCCCTGCGCGGGATGAGAACCTGTGGAGAGGCGAATCGACTACAGGCGGCTGCTCGACGGCCTGAACACGGCAGTGCTGCTGCTTGACGCGGAGTTGCGCATCCGCTTCGTCAATCCCGCCGCGGAAGACCTGCTCGCCACCAGTTCCCGCAAGGCGACCGGGCTCTTCCTCGGCGAGGTTTTCCGCAATGGCGCGGAGGACATCGAAGCCATGAGCCAGGCCTTGGCCGAACACAACGGCTTCACCAAGCGGATGGTTTCCTGGCGCCTGCCCCAGGATAAAACCGTGGACCTGGATTACACGATCACTCCCATCGACCTCGACGGAGAGCCGCTCGCCCTGCTTGAAATGAATTCCCTGGAGCACTCCCAGCGCATCAGCCGCGACCAGATGTTCAGCACCACCCAGGCCACCACCCGGGAACTCGTCCGCGGCCTCGCCCACGAGATCAAGAATCCGCTCGGCGGCCTGCGCGGCGCGGCCCAGTTGCTCGCCCGGGAACTGCCCGACGCGGAACTTGCCGACTACACCGGCATCATCATCGACGAGGCCGACCGCCTGCGCAATCTGGTGGACCGCCTCACCGGTTCCCGCAAGCCACTGGAAACCCGCAGCATCAATATCCACGAAGTCGTGGAACGGGTGCGCAATCTCGTGGCGGCGGAGATCGACGGGCGCGGCATCAGGCTCAAGCGCGACTACGACCCCAGCATCCCGAACCTCCACGCCGACCCGGAACAGCTCATCCAGGCGACCCTGAATATCGTCCGCAACGCCATGCAATCGCTTTCCAGCCCGGCGGTGAAACACGATCTCGGCGCCATCACCCTGCGCACGCGCACGGTGCGCAAGGTCACTTTCGGCCCCCGTTCGCGCCACCCGGCCATTTCCGTGGAAATCATCGACAACGGCCCGGGCATTCCCGAACATTTGCGCGAGTCGATTTTCTTTCCCATGGTGACCGGTCGCCCGGAAGGCACCGGGCTCGGCCTGCCCATCGCCCACGCCATCGTCAGCGAACACCGGGGGCTGCTCGAATGTGAAAGCGAATCCGGGTATACCTGTTTCCGCCTGTTGCTGCCCTACCAGCGCGGCGCCGGCAACCCGGCGGCGCCGGAGCCCGGCCCATGAACGCCAGCCCCGCTGTGTGGATTCTCGATGACGACCGTTCGATCCGCTGGGTGCTCGAGAAGTCGCTGGGCAACGAGGGCCTTGCCACCGCGGCCTTCGCCAGCGGCGAGGATCTGCTCCAGCGCCTGCGCCATGAAGCGCCCGACGTCATCATCAGCGATATCCGCATGCCGGGAATCAGCGGCCTGGAATTGCTGTCCTCGGTGAAATCCTCGCATCCGGATTTGCCGGTCATCATCATGACCGCGCACTCCGACCTCGACAGCGCGGTCATGTCCTACAGCCGCGGCGCATTCGATTACCTGCCCAAGCCATTCGATATCGAAGACGCCATCGCGGTAACCCGCCGGGCCCTGGAGCACGCCAACGAGCGGGGGGATACCGCCAGGGCGGGCAATGGGCAGCCCGAACCGGCGCGGGACATCATCGGCGAAGCGCCGGCCATGCAGGAAGTCTTCCGCGCCATCGGCCGGCTGTCTCATTCGAATATCTCGGTGCTGATCAATGGCGAGTCAGGCACCGGCAAGGAACTGGTGGCCCGGGCGCTGCACCAGCACAGCCCCCGGGCCGAGCAGCCCTTCGTGCCGCTCAATGTGGCGGCGATTCCCGCCGAGCTGATCGAATCGGAATTGTTCGGCCACGAGAAGGGCGCCTTCACCGGCGCCGCCCAGCGGCGCACCGGGCGTTTTGAACAGGCCAATGGCGGCACCCTGTTCCTCGACGAAATCGGCGACATGCCCCAGGCCACCCAGACGCGCCTGCTGCGGGTGCTTTCGGAAGGCGAGTTTTATCGCGTGGGCGGCCATCTGCCGGTGCGGGTGGACGTGCGCATCATCGCCGCCACGCACCAGAATCTCGAAGAGCAGGTGGAGCAGGGCCGTTTTCGCGAAGACCTGTTTCACCGCCTCAACGTGATTCGCGTTCACGTGCCCAAACTGAGCGAAAGGCGGGAAGACATTCCGCGGCTGGCACGGCATTTCCTCGCCCGGGCGGCGGCGGAACTCGACGCTCCGGTGAAGTCGCTTCGCCCGGAAACCGAGCAATACCTGCAAGGGTTGAGTTGGCCGGGAAATGTGCGGCAACTGGAGAACTTCTGCCGCTGGATCACGGTAATGGCTTCCGGGCGCGAGGTGTACATCACCGACCTGCCGCCGGAGTTGGCCGAGCAGCGCGACACCCCCGGCGCCGCCGACAACTGGACCGCGGCGCTCAAGTCATGGGCCGACGATCAACTCAAGCAGGGCAATATCGGCATTCTGGATGACGCCACGCCGGCCTTCGAGCGGGCGATGATCGATATCGCCCTCAAGCACACCGCCGGCCGCAAGCAGGAAGCTGCCCAGCTACTCGGCTGGGGCCGCAATACCCTGACGCGAAAAATCCACGAACTCAGTTCACGGCGGTAGGCGGCCTTTGCCCGGCCTGCTGTTCCGCCTGCCTTCGCTTCTGCTCCGCATAGACCGCGTCAAAATTGATGGGCGCCAGCATGAGCGGAGGAAAGCTGCCCTTGGTGACGATGGAATCGATGGATTCGCGGGCGTAGGGAAAGAGGATGTTGGGGCACACCGTGGACAACACCTGCTCAAGCTGCTGGGCTTCCATGTTGGCGCAGGCGAACACGCCGGCCTGCTGGACTTCCACCAGAAACGCGGTGTTGTCCTCGAGCTTGGCGTCCACGGTCAGGGTGAGTACGACTTCGTAGGTGTTTTCCTGGAATTTCTCGGAGCGGCTCTTGACTTCAAAATTGATCTTGGGGCTCCACTGTCCGGTGAACACGCCGGGGCTGCGCGGCGACTCGAAGGAGAAGTCCTTGAGATAGATGCGCTGCAAGGCGAACTGCGGGGCGTTCGGGTCCCCCTGGGCTTGTGGCTGTCCGGTCGGTTCCGGGGCGGCGCCAGCGCCATCCTGGTTCTGCCCGCTTTGCCCGTTTGTTTCGTTCTCAGCCATGATCGCTCCCAATTCGAAGGCGGCGGGTCCGGGCCCGTCCGGCCGTTATTTCTTGATCAACGGAAAAGACCGCGCGGTCCACTCTGAAATGCCGCCGGTCATCTTGGCGACCTTTTCGTGGCCGGCTTCTTCCATACTCTTCACCGCCGCGCCGGATTGCTGGCCGAGCTTGCACACCACCAGCTTGGGCTTGTCCCTGTGCTTGTTCAACTCGGCCATGCGCTGCTTGAGCTTCGCCAGCGGAATGTTGACGGCCCCGGCGATATGACCCTGGTCAAACTCCTTCCTGTCCCTGATATCAACCACAATCGCGCCTTCGCGATTGATCATCGTCACCGCCTGCTGGGGGTCCACCGAAGCGGCGGCGGCGCGGGCATGATAAACGATTATCGCCAACAGCGTAACCACCCACATCCCGGCCAGAAGCAGGTGATTGCCTATGAATTCAACGAATTGCGCCATCAGAAAAGAGCATGCCCAAAGCGGGGCGCCCCACAGGCGCCCCGGCGAATCCGGCACGAAGTATACACGACCCTCCCATGGCAGCGTGAAGCGTCTGGCAAACAGCCATCGGCAAGAGATTCTGCGACTTCGCGCAGAATGACAGGCCGGGGATGCAGAATGACAGGCCGGGGATTCCGCCTAGCGGTAATGCAGCGGAATCGTCGCCGTGATCGTCACGCCTTCCATGTCCTGCCGGTTGTCGGCGCGGATGTGGCCGTTGTGGAAATCGGTGATGAGCCGGGCGATATGCAGGCCCATGCCGAGATGGGGCTGTTTCTGCCTCTGGTGCGGCCGCACGGAAACCATCGATTCGAAGATCCGGTCCGACATTTCTTCCGGCAGGTATGGCCCCGCATTGCTGATGCGTATCACCGCCTGATCACGCACACTGCGGCAATTGACGATGATGGGCGCCCCGGGATGGGAAAACTCCACCGCATTGGCGATGAGCTTGTCGAGCAACTGGGCGATGTATTCGGGAACGCCCTTGACCTGCACCGGCGGGCCGCTGATGCCGATGTCCAGGGAGAATTTCGATTCCGGATAGGCCAGCCGGTAGCCTTCGACGCAGCCCCTGACCACCTCGGCGAGGTCGATCACTTCTTTTTCCGAGGTTTGCAGCATCTGTTCGAGCCGCGTGGCCTCGCTCATGTTGGTGAGAATGAGATTGAGCCGGCTGATGCCTTCCTCGGCGCGCTTGATGTAGACCCGGGATTCCCGGGGATTGTCGGTAGTGCCGAGATTCTCGATGGAGGAGCGCACCACGGTCACCGGCGTGCGCAGTTCGTGTGACAGCCGCGAGGACATGTTTTCCAGGTAGCTCGTGTATTGGCTGAGGCGCTCGACGATATTCGAAAAACTGCGCGACAGGTCGCCGATTTCGTCGGAATTGGGCGACGGCACGATGGTGTTGCGGACCCGGCCGCTCTCGTCGATGATGCCTTCGGCCTGGTTGCGCAGGCCGCGCACGCGGTTGGAAATCCGCGAAGCGAAGAAGAACAGGCCGAGAGTCACCGCGAGCATCACCGCGATGATGGTATTGAACAATCCTTCCAAAGCCTGATTGCGGAAACTGCGCAGGCCGTTCATATTCTGGTCGACTATCACCGCGCCGATGACCTCGTCGCCGGCGAAAATCGGGTGGCTGGCTTCGAGGATCATGGTCCGGGTGTCCTCCAGCTCGCGGAAACTGGTGAAGGGCTCGCCATTGAGCGCCGCGGCGATATGATCGCCTTCCCGGGCGACTTCGGAGTAAAGATCGTCGATGAAGTTGGTGCTTGGCTGGGTCAGGATCAGGTTGTAGAGCGGCGTGAGCACATTGTTCTGGACGAATGCCCAGTAGCGGTTCGCCGGCGGATTGTTGATATTGGAAAGTATCAGCCCGGTGGCGCTCTGGATGTCGCCCACGGTGAGCAATACCCGGCCGGAACGGTCAACCACCTGGATATGCGAATTGCTGCGGCCCATGCCGGCGACGATGCGGTCGATCTCCGGCGTCGGCAGTTGCAGGGAGCCGAGTTCGGCGCCCTCCAGCGACCTGTGGGTGGCGATAACCGTGGCGATGTTGCGGGTTTCCGGATCGTCCACATCGAAAATGGCGAAGCCGATCCGTTCGCCGAGCATATCCATGGGGATCTGCAATTCGATTTCATAGCCGCCTTCGATTTCGTACCACTGGCCGCTGATGCGCTCCTCGTATACCGGCTCGCTGTAATCGGCATTGACCCGGAAAGGATACAGAAACTCGGGCTCGTGTGGCGCGATGACGATGCGGTCCACGTCGCGGCCGTCCGCCGTGAGCATGGAGATTTGCAGGAAGTCGCTGCGGATGACGCTGAGCGACTCCCGGGAGCGGTATACGATATTGTCGTCGCTTACCTTGAAATAGGCGTAGAGCGAGCCATTGTGCTCGCCCACCATGCTGCGGAAGGACAGCGATTCGTCATTGGCGTAGATTCGCGCCGGGTTCAGGGGCGTGCGCAGATAGTCGGCCACGCTGTAATCCAGTTCGTACTGCTGGTAGGCGCCCCAGTCCACCAGCGAACCGTCGTTGAGGGAAAGCGGCGAATAGACCGGATAAATATACAGGTCGCCGGTCTGGGTGGCGCGGCCGAATGTGCCTTCGTCGAACAATTCGGGCCGGTCATTGAGCGCCGTGGCCAGCGCCCGGGCCTCGCCGAGCACGGTCAGCTCCTGGCCGCTGCGCAGGTATTCGTCCATGGCCAGAATGTACTGGTACACCAGCACCGGGATGAGCAGCAGCAGGCTGGAGAGGAATACCAGCCTGGAGCGGATGCTGAACAGGTTATTGAACAGCTTCATGGCGTCAGGGCAGCCGCCGGGTCAGGCGGAGTTCCAGCGATAGCCGATTCCGTACACGGTTTCGATGCAGTTGAAGCCGGGGTCGAAATTCGTGAACTTCTTGCGGATTCGCTTGATGTGGGATGTGATGGTGCTGCCGTCGACGAAAATCTTCGACTCCTGCATCAGGGACTGGCGGCTTTTCACATGGCCGGGGAACTTCGCCAGCGCGTGCACCATCCAGAATTCGGTGACGGTCAGGTCCACCGCCTGTCCCGACCATTGCACCGCAAGCCGCCCGATATCGAGGGTGAGCTTGTCGCGCTGGAGCAGGTTTTCCGGCGATGCGGGCTGGTCGAGAATGTCCTGCCGCCGGAACAGCGCGGCGATGCGGGCGGTGAGATGGGGCAGGCTGATGTCCTTGGTGAGGTAATCGTCGGCGCCCATGCGCAGGCCGCTCACTGTGTCGAAATCGTTGTCCCGCGCGGTGAGGAAGATGATGGGCAGGGTGTTCGACATCGACCGCAATTCCTGGCACAGGGTGAAGCCGCCGTCGATCTCGTCCTCAAGGCCGATATCGATGATCGCCAGATTCGGCAGCCGCACGCCAAAGGCGCCCATGGCGTCCTGGCGATTGGCGTAGGTCTGCACGTCATAGCCCTGGCGGCGCAATACATCCGCGTAGTTTTCGCGGATGGCCGCCTCGTCTTCGACTATTGCGATTCTTCTGCTCACGGTATCCGCCTGGCGGTTCCTCAGGGGGCCATGCGCCCGGGTCGGGTCTGACTATAACGCATAGCGCCGCAGGGCCGAAAAACGATTCTGGCGCGCCGGGCCATTGCCATCATTCTGCCATATTTAATCAGCACATGGGCCGAATCCACGCCTTGCGCGGCAAGAAAGCTGCTGTTAAATGGAAGCCGTTCGAATTGGCGCCGCCGGATTGGGAGATGCAAATGAAAGACATTCGACTCGTCATCGGGGACAAGAACTATTCTTCCTGGTCGCTTTGTCCCTGGCTCCTGCTGAAGATGTTCGACATCGAGTTCGAAGAGATTCGAATCGCCCTCTATCAGGACAACACGGCGGAGAAACTCGGCCCCTATTCTCCCTCGCTCAAGGTGCCGGTGCTGCTGCACCGGGAAATCACCGTCTGGGATTCCCTGGCGATTTGCGAGTACGTCAACGAGGAACTCGTCAAGGGCGGCGCCTGGCCTTCCAATCCCCGCCGCCGGGCGAGCGCGCGCTCGGTCAGCAATGAGATCCATTCCGAATTCCCGGCGCTGAAGAAGCACTGGCCCATGAACTGCAAGGCCTCGATGAAACTTTCGCTTTCCGAGCAGCTATTCAACGAGGTGGCGCGCATCGACGCCATCTGGAGTTGCTGCCGGCACAAGTTCGGCGAAAACGGCGACTACCTCTTCGGCCGCTTCTCCATCGCCGACTGCCTGTTCGCGCCCACCGCGGTGATCTTCAACAGCTACCAGCCCGAGTTGAGCCAGCCCGCACGGGAGTATCTGGAGACCCTGCTCGACAATCCCTTCGTGCAGAAGTGGATGGCCCAGGGCCGCGGCGAAGTCGAGCGCCTGCCAGTTTCCTGGGCCCACGCCAGCTAGGAGCCTGCGGCGCAGGCTCCCAGGGTCGGCTTTGCTGGCCGTGCGCCTGCATTCTGGCGGATTGTGCTTGCCATCCCTGGCGCAACTCCTCGACTTCGATTCATCCCAAACTTGCCTTCCATGGCAAGTCTTGCGGCCCTCGAAAAGCTATGCTTTTCGTCGGCTGCGCCGAACGGGTGCCTGCATTCTGGCGGATTGCGCTTGCCATCCCTGGCGCAACTGCCCGACTTCGATTCATCCCAAACTTGCCTTCCATGGCAAGTCTTGCGGCCCTCGAAAAGCTGCGCTTTTCGTCGGCTGCGCCGAACGGGCCTCACCACCCAACGGCTTGTCCATCTTTTCGATGATCGGAGCCGGCTCGGTAGATGCCGTTTACCGGGAGGTCTTCGTCGATGCTTTGCTGGTTGAACAGCGGCGGCGTGAGTTCCGGTTCCCGGGTAAACAGGATGCCCTGATAGCCGCCCACGGCGCCGCCGTCGACACCGCGCACCTCATGCCCCCGTGCCCGCAGCGCGGGCCCCACGAGATCGAACAGGTTATGTTCCAGCGACAGCACATTGCTGTTCTGGTTGTGGGTGAAGCGCGCCGCGTCCGTTGTCATCTGGATATTCATGCCGTGGTCGATGACGTTCACCATGTGCTGGGCGTGGGTTTCCGGCTGCACCGAACCGCCCATGTTGCCAAAGGTCATCAGGGGCTCGCCGTCCCGGGACACGAAACCGGCGATGATCGAATGAAACGGCCGCTTTCTCGGCGCCACGACGTTGGGATGATCCTCATCGAGCGTAAAGGCCACGCCGCGGTTGTGCAGGATCATGCCGTAGGGTGGAATCGTGACGCCGCTGCCATACACCGAAAAGATGCTGTGGATCAGGGACACCATATTGCCCCAGCGGTCGGCGGTGGTGAGGTAGACGGTGCCGCCGTCAAGGCCGCCGGTCACCGCGGGTTCGGCGGCCCGGTTCATGTCGATGCGCTCGCAGAGCGACAGGGCGTAGGTCTTGGACAGCAACTGGTTCAGCGGCGGCGGATTGAACAGGGGATCGGCGTTGTAGGCCTGGAGGTCGGAATAGGCGAGCTTCTTGGCTTCCACCAGGAAATGCCAGTAATCCGGGCTCGAAGGGCCGAGGGTGGCCAGATTCAGACCATGCGCCGGGGCGCACATTTCCAGAATATTGAGCATTTCCAGCGCCGCCCAGCCCTGGCCCGGCGGCGGCAACTGATGCACCTCGTAGCCGTGGTAACTGGTGGTAATCGGCTCGACCCATTCCGGCTCGAATTCCGCCAGATCGGCATGGGTCATGACACCGCCTTCGGCCTGCACCTTGGCGACGATGGCGTCGGCGATGGCGCCCCGGTAGAAGGCGTTGCCGCCTTCGTCCTGCAATAGCCGCAGGGCGTCCGCGAGACCCGGATTGCGGATGATGGAATACAGCGGAGGCACTTCCCCGCCTTCAAGAAACACCCTGGCCGAATCCTCGTCTTCCCGCAGCTTGTCGCGCTGGCGGGTGAGGTCGATATGCCGCCGCTCGGCCTGCCCCCAGCCTTCCTCGGCGATGCGCGCGGCGCGCTCCAGGGTCTGGCGGAAGTCCATGCTGCCGAAGCGCGCGAGCAGGGCGTCGTAGCCCGCCACGGCACCCGGCACGGTGGCGGCATTGACGCCGCGCCCCGGCACGCGCTCGAGCCCGAGTTCCTCGGTAAAGAACTCCGGCGTCCAGCCCGCAGGCGCCCAGCCGGCGGAATTGAGCGCGTACAGCCGCCGGTCCGCCGCGCTCCAGACGAGGGCGAAAAGGTCTCCGGCAAGACCCGTATCATTCTGGGAAGTCACGTCAAGCACCGCCGCCGCCGCCACCGCGGCGTCAATGGCATTGCCGCCCTGCCGCAAAATCTCAAGCCCGGCCTGGGCCGCGAGCGGGTCGCTGGTGGCGACCATGCCATGGCGGGCAATCACCTCGGAGCGGCCCTGGCCGGCAAAACCCTGGGCGCGGCTGCCGGGCACGGCGACAATGCCGGCGGCGGGGTTGGGCCGCTCCGCGCTGGGAAGGCCGAAAGCATTGCCGGATTGGGAAAACGCGACCGGCGGGCAGATCGCCAATGCGAAGAAAAGCAGGGTTCGATACTGTTTCGTCATGGTCAATGGGCTTGCGCCGCAAGATGCTGGGCGAGCAGGTCCTTGCCGTAGTCATTGCCATTGGGCGTTCTGACCACGGTGTGGATATGGTCCCGGGTCGGCACGCCGGGCGGGTTCGTGGTCAGGGTTCCCACGGGATTCTGGTGGTCGAATTCGATCAGGATCACCGGGCTCTGAATACGATAGTAGAACACCGCATCGTCCTCGGCGGCGCCGCGCCAGCCGAACCAGGTGTCGTCGACATGCTCGCCGATCTCTTCCATGGTGACCGCGGCGTGGGGGTCGCGCAGATTGCCCACGTATTCGCGAATGAGGCCGAGCAGGGCGAGTTTCTGGCCGCTGTCGAATTCCGCCGCGCGAATGCCTTCCGGGTCGAGCACCAGATTGTCCTGATTGCCCGCGGCAAGAAGATTGTTGCGCGTCTTGGCCGAATCAATGGTCGCCGCCGCCTGCTGCTCCGGGCGCAGGGACCGCATCAGCGCAAGGCCGAGATCCTGTTCCGCCTGCAGAATGGCGTTGCCGGCGTAGCGTCCCGATTCGGCCACCACCGGCTCGCCGCCCCAGAAGGCCGGGGTCATGACCACCTGGTCGCCGAGCACGAAATAGTTGATTACCAGATGATGGCCTTCAAGCTGCCAGCCCCAGGGCTCGGTGGCGGAAGGCATGCCCATGAAGGTGAAATAGTACTTGTCCTCGTGATAGCGGATCGGCTCACCGTTGATCTCGAACAGGGTCTGCTCGGTGCGCATGATGCCCCGGGTCTTGTCCACGCCCGCAGCGCTCAGCGACTGCTCCAGCAGACGCCAGGCGGCGGCCTTTTGCGCTTCGTTCATCTCTTCGAGGCTGACCCCCCGGCGGGCGAAGATGCCCACGTCCACATTGGACCAGTCGCGCCATTCCGGGTCTTCCACGGCGAAATGCGCCCGGCTCAATTCGCCGGTGTCGAGAGTCGCCAGCATGGCCTCGGCGGCTTCCCGCACCGGCGCAGTGGAGACCCCGGTTTCGCGAACGGGATACAGCCCTTCGACAAGGCCCCCGGAAGTCACCAGCCCGCGAAAGGGCTCACCCAGGGCCCGGGCCGCCGAGCGCATGAAGTTCGACTTCTGCTCAAGCAGCGCCCGGGGATACTGGGACTGGGACCAGGAAAGCGAAAAGCCCAGCGCGAAAAATGCGGGCAGCAACAGGCAGAGGATTCTTTTGATCACTGCATGTGTCCTTCACTGAATACGAAATCCCGAGGCTACCCCCTGCCGCCCGGATGCACAAGCAGTTATCGGAACTCCTGTCATTCCGCGCGCAGTCGCGGAATCTCATCGGGAGGCCACTGCGGGAGATTCCGCGACAAAATGGCAGGATTGCCATTTTGGACGTCGCACAGCGACGCCCCGCAGGAGTGAGGGGCATGGATGCCCCGAATCACTACGCTTCGCTTCGCGCAGAATGACAGGCAGGTTGGAGCGCCAAAATGAGAATTGCTGGCGCGGAAGCCAGTGGCGGCACAATGATCGACAAAAGCTTTCCCAACCAGTCAGGCCTGACTTTCTCCAAGTCTTGTTTGGTGGCTTTGCCGGATTCGAGATTGCCCACCTTTATGTTCGATTCCAAGTGGGGAAACGCGCCGTGGCCACAGGAGGTTGTCCCGGAATCAGTAAATCCCGATCAGGGAATTTAGAACTTTTTCGCACAAAGTTTATTGTATTGCAAGTTCATGAACCAAGTCAGTTTGCGCCAGCCCCCTATTTTTGCCATAATGCCGCGTCTTTCGTGGGATATGCAGATGCTTAAGAGTCTGACTATTGAAAATTTTAAAGCATGGCGGAACGTAGATTTAGAGTTCGCGCCGGTGACTGGATTCTTCGGGACCAACAGTTCCGGCAAAAGCAGCTTAATTCAATTCCTGTTGATGCTAAAACAAACCAGGAATGCGACTGATCGCAGGATCATACTCGATTTTGGTGGTGAATCTGGCATCGTGAATCTTGGAACATACAAAGATGTAATCCACAATCAAGATGCCACTAATTTCATGTCTTGGTCGCTTAAATGGTCGCTTCCGGAGCCGTTGGAAATTCGTAATCCAGCAGGAACGAAGGGTGACATTTTATTTAGAGGAGAACTACTGAAAACAGGCTGCTACATAGGGGGGATGCCACGTGGTCTTCTGTTTCCTTATGAACTATTCTATAAATTCGATGATACGGATTTTCGCTTAAAGCACATTAAGGAAAGTGTCAGAAATAAATTTGAGTTATCCACAGACTCTTCAAAATTCGAGTTTAAAAGAAATGTTGGTAGAGCATGGAAACTCCCTTCTCCAATCAAGACGCACTTGTTTCCTGATGAAACGCGGTACTTTTTTCAAAATGCAGAATTTCTAGGCGAATTTGAGTTTGCTTATGAGGAATTCATGGATTCGATTTACTATCTTGGACCATTACGTGAACATCCAAAAAGAGAATATCAATGGACAGGAACGGGTCGTTCCGATGTAGGAAAACGAGGTGAATTCGCTATAGATGCAATTCTTGCCGCAACCAGAGATGAGGAGAAAAGAAGTCTAGGATTCAGAAAATGGAGAATGGATTTTCAAAAAATGATTGCCTACTGGCTATTGCAATTAGGTTTGGTCGAAGATTTCCAAATTGAAGAAATTAAGGAAGGGTCAAACCTGTATCGAGCTTTGGTGAAGATGCCTGGCTCGAACGTGAGGGTAACATTGACAGACGTTGGGTTCGGCGTATCCCAGATCCTGCCAGTTCTGGTTCTTCTTTACTATGTACCTGAGGGCTCTACGGTATTGATGGAGCAACCTGAGATTCATCTTCATCCGGCAGTGCAAAGTGGTTTGGCGGACCTCATGTTGAATGTTGCAGAGGCGCGTAAACTTCAGATTATCTTGGAAAGTCACAGTGAACATTTGTTGAGGCGGTTTCAGCGTAGAGTGGCCGAAGGAAAGGCTTCATCCAAGAATATAAAGCTATACTTTGTTTCCACAAAAGGTGGTGTCGCAAAAGTTGATGATCTTAATCTCAATGAATGGGGAGAGATCGAAAAATGGCCAGACAATTTTTTTGGAGATGAAATGGGAGAGATCGCGGCGATAGCAGAATCTTCCATCAACAGAAAGTTGGAGATATCTTGATGTCTGAATTCGTCGTAGACACGAACGTCGCGGTTGTGGCGAATGGCAAAAACACTCATGCTGATAAACAATGTCGGTTGAAATGCATAAGAAAATTAAATGCTATAGTGGATCAAGATGTAATTGTAATTGATGATGCCGGCTTAATCCTGAATGAGTATAAGGGTTACCTTAGTTTCTCAGGTTCACCCGGCGTAGGAGATAAGTTCTTCAAGCACATCGTAGACAATCAATGGCAGAAAAAAGTAAGGAGAGTAACTTTGACTGAATCTTCTGACCCCGCTAGAGGTTTCGAAGTTTTGCCGTGCAATACCTTCGACCGTTCTGACAGGAAATTTCTGGCTGTTGCAGTTGTTTCCGGCGCAACTGTACTAAACGCAACTGATAGCGATTGGGCAGATAACACAACGCTCATGTCCAAAGTAGGAGTAAGCGTAGAAGAACTCTGTCCCCAACACATTTAGTATATGTTGTATAAATGAACCAATTGACAGACGCATCGGAGCCGTATTGAGTCTAAAATACCCAAAAACGCTCTCGTGGCCTTGGTCGCCCGGTATCCGCCGACAGAGCAGAGTACATCAGGAACCACTTCGCTTTGTCGGTTCCCCCGTAGTCGTAACGGAGAAACTGGACGGTGGTAATACTCTGCTCCATAAGGGCAAGGTCTACGCCCGAAGCGTTTCGGCCCCGAGCGAGGCGAAATGGTTCGCAATGGTCAAAAAGCACCATGCCTGGAAAGTGACCGAGCCAGATGTCTATCTGTATGGCGAGGACATCTATGGCGTCCATAGCATCGCTTACGATCCAGTTCCCGAGGACAGGACGTTTTACGTCTTCGCAGTTCGCGATAACACCGGGGCATTCGCGCCTTTTTCCGATGTAGAGACGTATGCACGGAGGCGCAAGATTCCGGTTGTTCCGGTGTTGTTCCGGGGTACTTTCAGTTCGATCAAAGAGCTTCGGGCTTTCATAGACAAGGCTCACGGCGAAAGTTCGGTACTGGGTGGCGCACGCGAGGGAGTCGTGATTCGATTGGCCTGCGGATTCTCAACGTCGGATTTCCAGCATAGCGTTTGCAAGAGCGTTCGCGCCGGGCATGTGCGCTGCGATGAGCACTGGAGCAGAAACTGGCAGCCTTGTCCAATTTCTCCCAAGCCCGCGAAAATCTGAATGGCGTGGGCATTCACCCAATCGCGGGAAGTCGTATACGCAGCCTGATTCGCTCACTCACTCATCACCGCCGCCAGTTTCTCCTCGGTGCGCCAGTTACCGCCTTGCAGGCGGGAGACGTAGACGATGGCGATGGCGAAGACCAGGAGGGTGAAGATAATCCAGGATATTTCGGCGCTCAATTGCCAGACCAGGATGATGAAGTACTGGATGACGAGCATGGCCCAGTGCAGGGCGGTGGAGGCGAACATCAGCCAGCGGGTGTCGCCGGCGCCGCGCAGCACGCCGCCGGCCACGAGGCAGGTGGCGTCGGCCATGGTGTAGCAGGACAGGCCGATCATCATGAAGCCAGCCAGGGCGCGGATTTCGGCGAAGTCTCCGCCCGGTGGCGCGAACATTTCCACCAGCGGAAAGCGGAACAGCACGTAGATGATGGCCAGGGTCGCCGAATAGCACAGGCCGAGGGCGAATCCGGCGCGGATGACCTGGTTGGTCTGTTCCATGTCGCCGGCGCCCACGAAGCGCCCGATCATGCTGATGACGGCGATGTTGAGGCCGATCATGGGCACGAAGGAGAGAATGTCCCAATTGAAGACGATGGCCGCCGAAGCGCCCGCGGCCACGCCATAGGACTGGAACATCAGCAGAAACAGGTTGAAGGCCGCCACATTGAGGAACAGTTCCACCGCCGAAGGCAGGCCGAGGCGCAGGTAGCGGCGGGTGATTCCCGCATCGAAGCGGAACGAGCGCATCACCCGGAAGCGCGCGCGATGCTCCCGATGCAGATAGAAACAGGCGAAAAGGCCCAGGGAGAACAGCGTCGCCAGATTGGTGCTGATGGCGGCGCCGGTGATGCCCATGGCGGGCAGGCCGAGATGGCCGAAGATCATGACGTAGGCGAGCGGCACATTGAGCAGCAGGCCGCCGATGTCGCAGATCATCACCACCCGGGTGCGGCCGATGCCGGCGAAGTAGGAAGAGAAGCAGGTCTTCGCCAGGGGCAGAATCACCCCGGCCATGAGGATCAGGTAGTAGACGCGCTCGAGCTCCACGAGCTGCGGGTCGTGGTCGAGCAGGTTGAACAACTCCAGCACGAATACCGTGATCAGCGCCAGGGGAAGCAGGCTGGCCAAGGACATGATCAGCCCCTGGGTGACGACCTTGCTGCATTTGTGCAGTTCGCGGGCGCCGAAATACTGTGCCGTCAGGGCATTGCTATAGGAAAACAGCCCGGTGAAGAAGCAGAAAGAGAAAAACGCCCCCACGCCGCCGCCGAGCCCGGCGGCCATGTGGGTGGAGCTGACCTGGGAGAGGAAATAGCGGTCGGTGAAAATCATCAGGGCGAAGGTGCCCTGGGACACCACCATCGGAATGGCGATGCGGACCATTTCCCGGAAAGTATCCCGGTCGAGATGGAAAAGTCTTGCTTGCATGTTGGTTACTACGATGTGTCATTGCTTGAGCCGGCGCCCGGGTCTCGGGCGGCGGCAACCTTTGATGCTCTCCAGCCCGGTTCAGGCCGGCTTGAGCATCGGCTGGCGGCGGCGATAGGTAAGGCTGCGCCAGAGCCATTCACAGGGGCCGAATCGGTATCGGTCCAGCCAGTACACGCTGAACAGCGCCTGAAGAATCCACACGCCCAGCACGAACAGGTACATCTGCCAGCGGTCCCAAAGCGCGAACCGGCCGAGGCCGAAGCCGAGAAAAACCAGATTGCACAGCACCGTCTGCATCAGGTAGTTGGTGAGCGCCATCTGGCCAATCCGCGCCAGCACCGATTGCATTCCCCTGAGCAGTCCCGCCCGGCAAACGCTCATCACCAGGCCGATATAACCCACCGCCAGGGCGAGCCGGCCCAGGTCATAGCTCGGCCGGTTGAGCGACTGCCACTGGATATCGTACCCGCTGCCGACGAAGGTCATGGTTTCCCAGGCGTTCAGCGGCAGGCCGACGCCGAAACCCGCGAGCATCAGCAGCAGGTAGGCGTTGACCAGACCGAACACGATCAGCCAGCCGGTGCGCCGGTAGTACAGCGAGCGCACTTCCGCCGGGTCGGCGCCGGGCTTGTTCATGAAAATCAGCAAGCCGGCCCCGAACAGCATGGAAAACACCGCCCGCATGCCGCCTTCAACGAAAATTTCCGCCCCGGCGAACAGGGCGAAATCGACGCCGGACACGGCGCCGTCCACCTGCGGGTCGGCCATGGCGCCAAAGGGCTGGGCGAAGGCCAGAATATTGATGATCAGGATGCCGAGCAGGACGAGTCCGCGCAGGGTATCGATCGACCGGATTCTGGCCTTGCCGCTGACCGGGGCCTGGATCTGTGTGCTGGTTTCCGACATGGCGCGCAGCATAAGGCCGGCGCGCGGCAAATTCAATCGAAAATTCGCTATCGCCGCGCCCCTGGCAGGTCGATTGAGGCGAATATTGGTGGATATGCAACGAAATCGAGCGGGCGGGGGCGTGGACGGGAGCGGATTTGCAGCCGTGAATTCCTACGGCGCAGGCTCCCAGGGGTGTGCGGCCGGCATTCTCCGCCCCGCTTCGGCTGGCGGCTCCACTTTTTTCGCTCGAAACCATGCACTTTCCCGGCTTCTCGCCTATACCTTCCGTGCCGGAACGGATCGACGCAGGCTCCTGGAAAACGGTTTTCCGTGGCCGATTCGTTCCCATTTCCGTAATTTCGTGATATAGAGGGAATCGAGATGAAAGCTGAGGAAATCATCCCCGTAGCCCGCAGGCTGGAGTTGACCGGTATGGCCCGATCCCAGGCCGAAACAGTAGTGTGCGTCGTTCAGGAAGCGGTCTCCGGGCTTGCCACCAAGGCTGATCTCGCGGCATCGGAGAAGCGGCTTCGTGAGGACATGGAAAGCGTGGAAAGTTCCATACGTGACGATATGGAAAGCCTGAAGGAGTCTTTGCGCAAGGAAATGAAGGACCTGGACAAATCGATCAGATCGTCAATGAAGTCTGATATGGCGAAAATGGAGACCAGGCTGTTCTGGAAACTTTCCGGGGCGATACTCGCGATGTGTACTTTCATGAGCACTTTCATTTTTGCGGTATTGAGATTTGTCCCTCTTTCGTGAAACTGTATCGGGCGCCCGGTATAGGCTCATTATGGGGCACCCATTTTGACTTCGCTGGCGCGGACCTCGCCCGGGCGGACACTACAACACCAACTTTTGGCGAATTCCGCCAATTCGATTTGGGAACATTTCAGACAGTATCGATAAATGTAGAATTATCAATCACTTGCAACATTGGCATGGTTCCTGCTCCAGTTTGCTTATCCATACTTGGAGAACACCCATGAGAACCGTTCGAAGAATCAGCTTTTCTTCATTGCTGGTGCAAACCCTGTTGCTGCTGGCCATCGCCGCCTGCGCCATCGTCGGCGTTGCCGGACTGCTGCTGCCGCTCATCCCCGGCCTGCTCTTCCTTGCCATCGCCGCAGTCCTGCTGCGCCAGTTCCAGCGCCGCCAGATTCGCATGTAAGCGCTGCCCGGCGCTGCCGCGACCGATTCCGTCATTCTGCGCGCAGTCGCGGATTCGCATTGGGGGCCGCTTCGCTCCGCGCGGAATGACGGAGGGAGGAAAGGGATTGTCATTCCGGCCGCGGTTTTGCTACCTTGCCCGGCATACCCACGGCCATGAGGTTCCCATCATGCGCAAGCTGCCGATTCTGGCTTTCCTCGCCGCGCTGCTGCCGGCAGCCCAGGCCCAGGAGATCATCGAAACCGACACCCACAACCTGCGGCTGGTCGCCGACGGCGTCTGGTTCGCCGTGGGCAACGGATCGCTGTACACCATGAGCAATACCCTGGTCATCGAACGCGACGAGGATGTGGTGATTGTGGATTCCCACGTGACGCCGGCGGCGGGAGCGGCCCTGCGCGAGTCCATCGCGGTGGTCACCGACAAGCCCGTCACCACGGTGATCAACTCGCATTTCCATTATGACCACGCCTTCGGCACCCAGGCCTTCGGCGACGATGTGCAGGTCATCGGCCACGAATACACCCGGGCCAGGCTCGCCGTCGAGCCGCTTGATGATCCCACCTACCTGCGCTCGCTGGATCGTTTCGACAATACCCTGGCCGAGGTGCAAGCCCGGCTTGCCAGCGCGGATGACGATGAACGCGCGGGACTGGAAATCGAAGCGAGCTTCTGGCGCGCCCATGTCGAGTCCCAGGGGGAAACCGACCCGGTGGCGCCCGATGTTGCCGTGAGCGAGCGCCTGACCCTGTATCGCGGCGGCAGGGAAATCCAGCTCCACTGGCTTGGCCGCGCCCATACCGGCGGCGATCTTGCGGTGTATCTGCCCGAGGAAAAGATCGTCTTCACCGGCGACATGATGCTCGGCCGGCCCTCCTACATGGGAGACGGCTACGTGGGCGAATGGGCCGCCACCCTCGCCAATCTCAAGCAGCTCGATATCGAACTCGTGCTGCCGGGCCACGGCGACGGCTTTTCCGACCTGCGCATCATCGACTATGTGCAGGCGTACTATAATGACCTCCACGCCGAGGTGATGCGACTCAAGGGCCAGGGGTTCTCCGCCGGGGAAGCCGCCGCCCGGGCGGACCTGCGCCACCACGAGGACAGCCTTGGCGTCAGCGAAATCGGCGCCGACCTGCTGGCGGTGCGGCGGATTTACGATCTCGCCGATGGCTTGGCTGAATGAAGAGTATAGTGAGGAGCAACATGAACAAGCATTTCGACTCCGGCAAGATCAACCAGGCGGCCCGCAAAATCGGGCTTTCTCTCGCAGCGGCCCTGGCCGCCTCCTTCGGGGCTGGCGCGACGGCCCAGTCCATCGAGGACATCACCCTGAATGTCTACAAGGAAATCACCTGCGGCTGCTGCGTGGGATGGATCGAGCACATGGACGAGCATGGCTATGATTCCACGGCGCACCATCCCGCCGATATCACCCGGGTCAAGCTCGACCTCGGGATTGCCCGCCAGTATCACTCCTGCCATACCGCGGTGACGGACTCGGGCTATCTCTTCGAAGGGCATATCCCGGAGAAGTACATCGCCCGCTTCCTCGCCGACCCGCCGGAGAACGCCATTGGCCTGTCGGTGCCGGGGATGCCCATCGGCGGGCCGGGCATGGAAATCGGCGACCGGTTCACGCCCTACCAGATCCTGCTGCTGTTCGAGGACGGCTCGGCCAGCGTATTCGCCGAGATCAACAGCAAGGCGGATCAATAAGCCTCGGTTTCGCTCCTCCAGCAAGCGCAGCAAGGCCTCCGCCACAACATCCGGCCGATGAGCCGGCAGGTCGCGGGTTAATAAAGTGGATGGCCCGGGCCATTGGATTGATATCCTGGGCCGCCCGCCGCCGGGGAGAAAGTCATGCTGGACAGAACCGGCAGCAATGCGCCGATCTTCAAGCTTCGCAGCCTCATGCCGAACTTCCTTTTGCGCGGTGATTTCGGGCGAGTGCCACTTTTTTGCCAGAATTGCCAGAAAATTGCCCGCAAGTAATAGACACTCGGAAGCAAAATGCTTATTCTAGCCCGTGTAGTAAGCGCTAGAAGGCGGGGACTTCCCGGTTCCGTGCTTCCGCCGCTTGCTTGGGATGGCCTTTTGGTCAGTACAGCACCAAATCAAATCTTCCTTGGGGGTAGATAAATGTTTAGACAAAGAAAGGCAGCCAGAGTTCTGTCTCCCGCGGTAGCCCTGGCGCTTCTCGCGCCCGCGGCCTATACGCCGATGGCGCTGGCGCAGCAAGACGCGGCCGATCTCGAAGAGATCATCGTGACCGGCGCCCGCGGCCGGCCGCGCACCGTAACGGATTCGCCGGTTCCCGTCGACGTGTTCAGCGCCGAAGAAATCGAAGCGATTTCCTACACCGACACTAACGACATCATCAAGACGCTGGTGCCTTCCTTCAACATCTCCCGCCAGCCGATTTCGGACGGTGCGAGCTTCATACGTCCGGCATCCCTGCGCGGATTGCCCACCGACAAGACGCTGGTGTTGGTGAATTCGAAGCGGCGTCACCGGGCGGCCCTCGTCACCATCGGCGGTTCGGGCACGCAAGGCCCCGACATGGCGACGATTCCGGCCGTGGCGCTGCAGAGCATCGAGGTGCTTCGCGACGGCGCGGCGGCGCAATACGGCTCCGACGCCATCGCCGGCGTGATCAACTTCCTGCTCAAGGAAAACCGTGAAGGCGGCAGCGTCAGCATCGATTCCGGCCAGTACAGCGAAGGCGACGGAGCATCCACCACGGTGCAGGGCAACATCGGCCTGCCGCTGGGCGACAATGGATTTCTCAGCATTTCCGGGGAATTCTATGAAGCCGACCAGACCACCCGCTCGAACCAGTATTGCGAAAGCTGGTTCTGTCTGAACCCCAACGATCCGAGTTATACCGCCTTTGAGAACGCGGGAAGCGCAAGTTCGATCAGGGGAGTGGGCTGGAACGGGAATCCGGCCACGCGGCTCCACTATGGTAGGGATAATCAGACCTTTCTGTCCAACACCCATTTGGCCAATATCGGCGATGGCGACGTTGTGCAGCCCTGGGGTCAGCCCGAAGCGGAAGCCGCCCGGGTATTCTTCAATGCCGGCATCGAACTCGATGACAACAACGAGCTTTATGGCTTCGGCAACTTCTCCGACAGCACCAGCAACGGCAGCTTCTTCTATCGTTATCCGTACAACGGCACGATCGAGGAACTGCGTGAACCCGATGGTTCCGTCTACTTCCCGCTTGAGAAGCATCCCGGCGGCTTCACCCCGCGCTTCTTTGGCGATGTGCGCGATGTGTCCGTCGTCGGTGGAATCCGCGGCGAGATGGACAACGGCCTCGGCTACGATTTCAGCGCGCGAACCGGCGAAAGCGAAATCCAGTACACGCTGTCCAACACGATCAACCCATCCATGGGCCCCGAATCTCCCACCTCCTTCCGCCCGGGCGATCTGATCAACAGCGAGACCCAGTTGCAGGCGGACTTCACCTATGAACTCGACAACGGCGCGCTGATCGCTTTCGGCGCATCGTGGATGGACGAGTCCTACGAAGTTGTTCAGGGGGAGGAAGACTCTTATCGCGCTGGGCCTTACGCAAATATCGATCCGCACGATTTCTGCGAAGCGGGCCCTGACGGCATGCTCACGGGATCGGGCGCTTATGCCGACAACATGGCGTCGGCCAAGGGATCTGGAGTAGACGGTCTGGATTGCACCAACAGCAACGACCCGGTGTTCAATGTCGTCGGTGTTGGCTCCAACGGCTTCCCTGGATATTCGCCCCAGTTCTCGGAGGTTTACGAGCGCAACTCCGTTGGACTTTATGGCGACATCAGCGGTGACGTCACCGACCAGCTTTTCCTGCAAGCTGCGGTGCGCTATGAAGACTACGACGACTTCGACGCGGAACTCGTGTGGAAACTGGCGGCCCAACTGGACGTGACCGATAATTTCGGCGTCCGCGGGTCGATCGGTACCGCTTTCCGCGCGCCGACCCCGGGCCAACAGGGCACCACCAACGTGTCCACGAGGCTGCCCCAGGGCTTCCCGGTGGCGACCGGACTGTTCCCCGCGGGTGGCCCGGTGGCCCAAGCCCTTGGCGCGGTTCCACTCAAGCCCGAGTTGTCCGAAAACTACACGATCGGTTTCACCGCCCAGGTCATGGACACCATCGATGTATCCGTGGATTTCTTCCGCATCGACGTGCAGGATCGCACCCGGGCGATTTCCACCTTGCAAGTTTCCAGCACTGATGCGGCTCAGGCGGGCAATACCGCGGCTTGGCAGAATTTCGTCAAACTCAGGGATGCGGGTGTGCCCGGGGCGAACTCGATCGGCGGCGTTTTCTACTTCACGAATGGCTTCGACACCAGCACCCAGGGTGTGGACATTGTGGCGACCGCACCGATTGAGTGGGGCGACATGGGTACGACCACTGTAACCGCGGCGTTCAACTTCAGCGAAAACAAGTTCGACACGGATCGCTCGGTTGTCGGCAGGTATCTGAACAACGAAGCCCAGCATGACTTCGAAAACTACGATCCGAACTGGCGCGGCGTTATCACCGCGCGGCATGAGTTGAACCAGCTCATTCTGATCGGTCGCGTGAGCTACTACGGAGAGTCGATCAACTCCAACACAGGAGGCAGCGACCCCCTCGGCTTGCGTTATCAGACTTTCGATCCGACCTGGTACACGGACATCGAAGGCCAGTACCGCTTCAACGACACTTTCCGGCTTTCGCTGGGAGCAAGGAACGTGTTTGACGAGTATCCGGCCCAGGGAGTAGTCGGCGACACTTGCTGCGGTCGGCTCTGGGAGTCCGCAACGGGCATGGACTGGCAGGGAGCGTATTACTACGGTCGTCTGACTGTCGACTTCTAGTGATTCGCCGCTGGGTCAATCCAGCGAAAGAAACAAGAGGGGCGGCCATTTGGCCGCCCCTTTTTTCTGTAATGATACCGGATTGTGGTACCATTTCCCGGTGAAACGCCGTCACCAGCGAACTCTCGACGCCATTTTTCGTCAACCGACGGGTGTTCCATCGCCCGCATCCGCGGCCCGTCACGGACAAGGGGGCCGTGGCGAGCATTCGCGGCTGGTTAAGCAGAAACGGAGTGAAACCATGAGAAACATCATGGAAATCAATGGCTACCGGGCCATCATCCAGTTCGATCCCGAAATCGACATGTTTCGGGGGGAGTTCG